>JAIERK010000081.1 GCA_019746975.1 Candidatus Obscuribacterales bacterium | reverse complement strand
CTTTCTGTAGCAACCGCAACCTCAGCAAAAGACCTCGGTTGCAGAGGCGCACTTCTCATGAAACAAGATAGAAATTCGGAAGCACTTCGAGACTTCGATCACTCAATTACCATTGAAGACACACCATTCGCGAGAGGTCGCAGAGGTAGGCTCTATCTCATGCTCGGGCACCCTAAGCAGGCAGTCGACGATCTGTCCAGGGCGATCGCACTCAATCCAGTTCCCGCCTCTTATTACCGGCATAGAGCAGAAGCATACAGGCAACTCGGAAAATTCAGAGAAAGCAAGGCGGACATTCAGTTTCTTCTGACTCGGACTCCTTTTGACAAGGAACTGAGTAGGCTCAACAAGGAGCTCGAAAAGGCTCGATGAAATCCAAGATTGCCCGCAAAGGACTTGTTTTGGCAGCTGTTCCACTGATGTTCGAACTCGTATTCTTAGCAATCATCGCATTCGTTTTTCATCAAGCTGAAGCGGTCTACACTCGCTCTGAGAATTCCAAACGAATCATCGCCGAAACACTTTTGATTATCGACAATCTTTGGGACGACATCCAGGAGATGACTCTGTCTGCAGCCCTGCACCGTCCAGTGGTATATTCGAAAGTCGAAAACAAATTACAGAAAAAAACAGAAGAGCTCGTCAGCCTGGCAGCCGGGGACAAAGCACAACTAGCCAATATAGCGGAGTTTGAAAAATTCCTGAAGACGTTTTCGGTCGACCTGAAAGAAGGAGCGAGGGCTCTTGAGGAGCAGGTCCCTTACTCGAGCATAATTCATCCGAAGATTTTTTCACGCAACTATCAAGAGCTTCGCAAAGTGGCAACGAAAATAGTTAACATGGAGCTGAGGAAGCAAGCATCAATGCCGATTTCCAGCGAGCGTATTCGACTGTTACTCGGAATTACGATAGTTGCAGGAGTGATAATAAACGTCGCTATTGCAGCAGCATTGTGGAATTTTTTCGGACGCGAAATCACCGACAGACTAGCCACGATCATAGCAAACATCCAAAAGATGAAGGATGGAAAACCACTCTCAGACACGCTATCCGGTGACGATGAGATTGCCGCTCTCGATAACGAATTTCATATCATGGCGGCCTTCATTGCGGAATCGAGAAAGGACGAGCAAGCGTTAGTTGGAAACGTGCGCTCGGTCATCTGCTCCCTCAATCGCAACCTGGTATTCGTAAAGACCAACGACGAAGCCGCCAGACTATGGGGCAAAGACTACTGCGGTATGAGCCTCGAGCACCTCTGCCGTAATGAGAGCTGGTCAGATGTATCGCAACATTTTCAGCGTTGCATCAATTCCACGCAGATATCTTCCGAAATTGATATCCGCATGATTGGCGAATCCGGACGCGCGAGCTGGATGCATTGGTCGACATTTTGGTCGAACGAGCATGAGTTGTTCTTCTGTGTTGCGCATGACATCACTCAACAAAAAGAGCTACAAGACCTGAAATCGGATTTCGCGAGAATGATTAGTCATGACTTGCGCTCTCCACTGCAGTCAATTCAGGCGTTTTTCGAAGTTCTCGAATGCGGACTCTATGGCAATTTAAATGAGCGCGGTGAAGTCAAAGTCGGAATACTCAATCGAACAGTTAACCACTTGATTCGCCTGATCAACAATCTGCTGGATCTCGAGAAGATGGATGCCGGATTGTTAGGTTTGAACCTGGAGCCCTCGAACTTGAACAAGGTTGTGGTGACGAGCTTCGAGTACATAAGCGAGTTAGCTCAAAATAGAAATCTAGATGTAAAAATTGAAATCGATCGTGATCTTACAATTCCGCTCGACCAGGACAAAATGATTCAGGTCTTTCAGAACTTGCTCGGCAACGCCGTCAAATACAGCCCAAGAGGCGGTAGCATCCTTGTCAGCAGCCGACATCGGGGCAACTATGTTGAAGTCGAGATAAAGGATTCCGGTCGAGGAATTCGTATGAACGAACAGGTAAAGATCTTCGAGAGGTTTCATCAGGTCAAAGATGAGAGCGGAAAGAACGTGGCTGGCACCGGATTGGGTTTAGCCTTCTGCAAACAAATTGTTGATTTGCATGGAGGTCAGATTGGTGTCGAGAGTAAGGAAGGGGTCGGAAGCACTTTCTGGTTAATCCTACCGGCGGCTGAGGATGTATCAAAAATAACTTCCCAGCATAAACAAGCGATCAACCCACCAGACACTACGAGCAGTGGCAGTGCTCAGTAGACTCTCAGTTCGGTGAATTGTTTATGGCACATCAAAAAGTCTCGAGGTGAGCAGTTCTACAACTGTAGAACGATCAGATTGCAGTGATTGTAGATTGACGCTTCAAGCAGCAGCTCACGTACATGGCTGCCTGGCAAACCCAAAAATCTGACGACAGACTCTCGGGTTCGCCTGGACAATCTCAATAGCCTGCGCCATCGCAAGCTATTTGGTCGACGCCTTCTTCAATCGATCAACGAGTGATTTTGCGATAGCTTTCAGTTCCGGCAGATCTGGATTCTTAGGACTCAATGCCTCCGCGCATTCCAGCATATCGAGTACCCCATCGTACCCTTTTTTGATTTTAGAACCAGGAAGGATCTCGGCACGACCTTGATCTGTACCCAGAAGATGGCCGGCGGCCTCCTGCAGATTGTTACCATCTATAGCGTAGGCGCATAACGCCAACTTGGCTAAAGCTTGATCTCGAAACAGCTTTGCCACCACCATTTTGACTTCCTCGTTGCCTGTTCCGTCTTGATTCTGAAGCCCTGGTGTCCATCGGACAAACTTGTTATTGATATCGTCAATAGCCGTCTTATAGAAGATCGGTAAAGGATTGAAGCTCGCTGACGTCGACGTGGTACCACGTTTTAAGAATGCCTGCATTTCGGAAAACGCACCTGCGATATCATGCTTTCCATTTATTTTTGCGATGTCCTCGTCTATTTTTCCGCCCTGGGCCTCAATCGCTCGCAGCTCTCCCTCAGTGACGGCGGTGCCGCTAACGGTGCCATTGTTCTTGATAAGCGATTTCGTTAATGTACTCGACGCTTCGACACTCTTCTTCGTGAGCAGTAAGAAGGACAGTGCTTCGCCGCCAAAATCGAGATTATGGCCTTTAAGAATATAGGTAGGCTTTTCCGTCTGCAATACAGCCAACCTGGACCCGCTTTCGAGTCGGTGTTCAGCCAGTGCTCGTCCAATAACAAGGAACTTGCGATGTTCGAGCAACTTCTCTTCCTGATTCATTTTTCCATAATTTCTCTGAGAGTTGACGATTACCAGCGCAAAATTCTGTTCTAGGATGATCTCGTTCTTAGTTCCTAGTTCTTTGAATTTCTGGACTGCCTCGTCCATGCTCTCGGACGTTCGTTTTACACCATCACTCTTTACACTGGACAAAGCAACCTCTTCAATTTTACCTGCGGTCGCAGGGCTGAAGGCGGCTTCAAGCCCATTGCCGGCCGCCCATGCCACTGTTACGAGGCCGCCTTTAGCCCATCTGCCTTTAGCCGGCATGGCAAAGGCAATTCCGAGAGCCGCAGCATCCCAGGCCGAAAACGTTCTGAATGCATCGGGCACCAAGTCAGATGCCGGTATCTGTTTGTCGATCAGATGTCCACTAACTGCGGCAGCAACTGCAAGCGCTGACTTGGACTTAAAAGCCTTGCCGGCTGCGATGGCGAGCGGAACTGTCAAGCTTTGCGATTCCCAGCTCTTCAGCTCCCCTTTGTAGAAATAATCGCGCGCGTATTCGTCCGCCTTTAGAAGGGTGCCTGCCCCCAAAGTGGACAGAAAGGCAGTCTTCGCATTGCGCTTCACACCGCCCGTGGTGAGCCAACCCTCACCTGCCGCACCGAGCTTACTCGACTCAGCATAACTCTCGAGCGCTTTTCTTCTTAGCAGCAGATTCTGAAATTCTGCATCCGTCACAAGCTTTCCTTTCGATAACCTGCTTATTTCGAGTTCCTTGATAAGGGTACCCATCTGATCCGCGTTCATACCAGCGAGTCTTTCTGTTTTAAGTAAGGCTTGCCTGTGAGTCAGCACTTTTTTGATCTCGGAATTTTCTAAAACATTGAGACCTGTCTTCAATGACGCCAGATGCGCCTCTTCAGCTGGAAGCAGGACTGCATTCTTCTGCCTTATCAGCTTGTCCAAGACCTTTCTGTCGAGATCATGCATCTCACCAATTTGGCGGAATGTCGATGAAATAAGCTCCTTACTATCACCAGCTCTAAGCGCATCGGTTCCGCTCGTCAGAAGCTTGTACTCTGCATCCGAAACAAGCTTTCCTTTCGCAAGCTCATTAACAACGCCTCCCATCTGCTCCGCATTCATACCACCGATCCGCTGCGGGTTAAGCAAATTAACTCTGTGCGTCAAAATTTGGCGAACGTCAGAAGTTTTTGCAACGCCTAGACTCGACTTCAATGATTCCAGATGCGCTTCTTCTAGAGGAACTAGCTTGGTTTTCTTTATCATCAATCTTTCCAAAACTTTTTGATCTAGCGAGTACGCTTGATCCATTTTGGCGAAGGTAGACGAAATAACACTTTCATCGGCAGCTTTGATAGCGGCTGGATTGAAGTTCATCGACCAGAATTCGGCGACGCCTCGCATGCCTCTATACATCTTTGACGGATCTGAAGTCTGTAGGGCAAGATCGGACAGTTTAGTCAGCCCTTTGCTTATCGGCTCTGGCAGAAGTGCGCCCGAGGCGCCTCCAATCAACGCATTGGCAAGGGGCGCTCCGGCCTGTCGTGCCTTCGCCTTGTTTAATTCGTTCTTCCTGGCCTCGAGTAGTTGGTCGAGCTCGCTGACAGATCGAGTAAGCGGCACCACAGGAACGATATCGACTGTGGGAGGATCGGCTTGTTTGGAAACCGGATTCTGCGGATGTGCATCCGCGGGTGGGCGCTGCGGTTCGGGTTGATTCTTCACCGGTGCATCTGCAGGTGGGCGCTGCGGATCAGGTTGATTTTTCATCGGCGCATCTGCAGGTGGGCGCTGCGGATCAGGTTGATTTTTCATCGGCGCATCTGCAGGTGGGCGCTGCGGATTGGGTTGATTCGGTGGTCTAACCGGTGGCCTGAAATACGGATCTTGTAAAGAATCAGGGCGCGGAAGACCTCCGCCAAGGCGAGTCTTATCAACTGGTGGTTGTTGTGGTTCTCGAAATGGACCGTCGCTCATAGTATCTTGCCTCCATAAATGGTGCACGCAATACGCGCAAAAATGACCGCCCAAGAACATCCAGGCGAAAACGCGCGGGTAGTGAGTGATATCTCCGCCTATTTCAGTAGACGAGCTGACGCGCCTCGGTGCTACGACCGAGGTTGTTCAATTTGAGAACATAAGCGGATTATTTTGTTAGCAGATTGTAGACCTTACAAAAATTATTGTAGACGCGGTAATTCCCACTGACATAAAAGTCGCACTCAAAATTTTCTCGACCCAAGCACAACGCTTCACCGCATTCCCGCACCAATCGTGCCTTTCCAGCACATCTTCAAATTCGCAAATCCTAGAAACAATTTTCCCAATCTTCGGCGCACAGAAGAAACTCACCAGCAGCTATCGTCCCGGCAATGCACAGCAACAGCAAACGCTTCTCGTCATCACACTTTCCGCGATTGAGGATGATACCACCGCATGCAACTCCGACCATTCCTGCTGCACTATCAGTAGTACCATCGCTCAAACAGTAAACTTGCATTTCAAAAGATCAACAGCACAATCCTGATGGAAACAAGCTTTCACGAAATCACTCAACCAAGGCACTGAAGCCAAGCAAACGGAAAAACTATGCCAACTTCGCAGAATCGCATGCCCCCAATCGGATCAACTAGTATTAATCCCACTGACTATAAGCTTCACGCCACTTCATCGATTCGATGCTTGCTTCAATTCCGGCATCGACTGACATCTTCGTTCTCAATGCGGTCATCGGACCAGTCATCAGAATCAGAAAAGCATTCGGTTCGAAGCAGACCTCATGCACTTCTCAATCACTTCGGTACTGCAAAACTAATTGGTGTGATTAGCGGTGCCTAGTGCTCGACGAATCGCTTCTCTATAAATGATTTCATTGAATGTTCATTTGGCACGCGACTCGCAGCGAAGTGTTTCAATGAAATATCAATAGAGTTCCTCGTTAACTGGGATGTTGTGCATATCGACGAACTATCACATCGAGCACGTTCGATTGGCTCGTCTGTTGCGCCGAAGAGTTGCGCGACACCCTAGTTCGTCGACGTAGGGCACCACCTCCAGGTTAACGAGGACATCTCTCTACCCCGCGAGTAGCATGAATTGAGCATGCGCGACACATCAGCTGGTCGGCGTGAGTTAGCTTATCACCGCTAACGAGAACATCATTCAGGGCGGGCTACTGAGTGGAGTTCGTCGGGCTTACGCGAACATCTGCCGCTCCGTAAGAGCCAATTCAGCATTACTCGTCCTCCTTCGCGGAGGACGCGAACTTGTTTAGTCAGTTAAGGCCTACTTCCTTACTGGTGGACGGCGCTCTGGTTGCGGTCCAGGAGGAGGAATTACCTGTTGGCGTCGCGGTTGGGAAGGCGGTAAGTCAGGCGCTTGGGCTCGCGGGAATGGCGGCGTCAAGAACACTTTGTCGGGAGCAATATCTTTAGCTGTACTTCCGGCTTTTCCTTCGAACTCTTCGCCGGCGGGTGTTATCACTCTGCGCTTATCACCCTGACTGATTATCACAGTGCCAGGCGGGAGAACTTCACCACCAATGGTATTGCCTGAATCCTTGGTCACCACATCAACTTTCATAGGGAAGGCCCGACCGGTCGGTTTCCATTCCTTACCGTCTTCCAGGCGGTATTCCAACCAGGAGCCGGCGTTGGCGGGATCTGGCGCCATGCGTATCGGCTTCCTGTTCGGCGGCGTGACAATCACCTCGTTGGGAGTCTTTCCATCGGCAGTGTAATTGATATCTATAAAAGAGTCGTCACGCCTGGAATGGTGAAGCTCCACTCGCGGCACGCCATCGGCACCAGCGAAGGTGACGGTTGTATGATCCAGCGGATGACGCTTCGAATCTGCGTCCCAGGCTCTTCTTAGTGTGTTGCCATCTGGGTACGTTTCAAAAGTGTCGCCGCTAATTTTATCGAAGATCGAGACGAACTCAATGCCTCTCTCATTGCGAACACGAGACTCACCCGAGACGTAATCGTTGTAGTGTTTGCCGGTAAGCTGATCCACCGTGACATCTGCCGTCTCTTTGCCCTGCGGCATATAGTCGATCAATGGCTTTGTCCGAAGCAGCTCCTGTCGATTTTTCAACATCTCCATCTGCACGGTCTGAAGCTCTTGCCGGGTCTTGATCTTCGAAGTGTCGGCCGGTGCGAGCAGCTTCGCGATGTTAGGAATTTGATCTTCGGGAATCTTGGGATTTGCCTGAGTGGCTCGGTATTCGAACCAGCCCGTGGTGTTGCGGCGCTGCGTCCCAGGAATATCAGGAATGCGATGGCCGAACTCGACAAGCGCACCAGCTTTGTCTCGCACGCTATAGCTAAGAAGACCTTCTCCCTGCTGCGATCCACCGCTGTCCGAGCTGTATACGTAGTCAACCTGCTGCCCGTTGCCATCGTATCGAATCGAGCGGATCGGATTGACAGGATATGGCACCACCTTGCCGTCAGCCAGACGAGCGCTAGCCATCACGGTTCTGTCGTCTCGCTTGATGCGACGCCCGTTGGCGTCCGGCGTGCCGTACCCATCCTTGTCCAGGTAGTCGAGCTTCAGATCGGCTCGAACAATTACATCTTTGCGATCTTTCAGAGTATCGTCCACTTTCATGGTGCCGTCACCCTGACGCCTTTCGACGATCAGATTGCCGTCGGCACCCTTGGTGGCACGCTCGACAATTTGCGCTTTGCCGGTGGTGTCATTCTTCGACACATCATAGCTTTCGACTTTGCCATCGGCACCGTATTTGAAACTATATTTATCTCCCTGGGGAGTGGTCATCTCTGTCCTGCGACCACTGTCATCGAATCTCGTAATGAATCCGTTGACACTTGTCTCTCGCAGTTTTCCGTTTTCAAATTTTTCGTATGACTTGTCGGCAAAAATGCGCGCGGTTAAGACAAACTCTTTACCAACCTTGTCGAACTGCTCCTTCGCGCCTCCGGCGTAGCTCCTCTCGCACTTATTGTTATTGTCGCTAAACTGATCGACTGTCATCGTGTCACGATTGACATAAAAGACTTTGCCGGCTACTTCGATTCGCGTAGGCTCGGTCTTATTGAGCACTCCGTGGGCAAGACGCTTGTTACCCGGTCCAATGACATCGACGAAATTTCCTCTCGGATCAAAACGAATCCGGTGACCATCGATTACTGGTACTTCAGTCCATTGTGCCTGTCCGTCCACCACGTCGGTACGTGGGTTACCCTCGCTTCGGGGATCACGCGGATCCCAGTAACGTCGGCCATCATAGCCCGGTCTGGGATCTTGCTGGGGATCTGCATCCTCGTACATGTGGAGATTGTCCACATCCGGCTGAGGAGGTACATCGCCTCCTAGTTCGCCTGGGCCAAGTCGCTCGCCACCACCCATTGGTAATGCTCCTCAACAAAGATGCAAAAACACTTTTTAGCATCTTCCTGACTATCTAATTGTGCCCTCTCTCGCAAACTACAAGCTCATCAAGCTATACGAGTGCCCTAGTCCACAAACTCTATAAGAGATCGATTGACCCGGCCATGGGGAAAACCGTGGGGTGAGCATTAAATTTTCGGGGGTGTGGCGATATGGCAACATAGGGGTGCCGACCCGTAGAAGATGTTCCGACCTTGGAATTGCCATTTCATTCTCAAAAGCTAACGCTCTATCAAAGTTTTTATCACTTCGTTTAGAAACTCTTCTCACCTGTTCGGCACGTTAAGTCGCCGCCTGAGATCGGGTATAGCTCTCAAGACAGCCAAGAGCTTCTCACTGATTTTCTTGGCCTCAGGGTCACCCGTGCTAGCGAGGTCCGTAAGCGCCGTTGTCAGACGTTCTGTCGATTCTCGATCCAAGCGGGTCAGCGCACCTCGCACATGCTCTTCGTTGTCACGAATCAACCGGTCTAACTCAGTAGTTCTCCGTCCCCTGTCCGCGACCTGGACGAGCCCTGCAAAGTCGAGAGGCTCGATTGCGTTCATGAAAGCACGCAGCTTCTGTCCATCGCTCGACCTCAAAATGCTTTCTAGAGCAAAATGTCGCAACTCGCTGGCCATCGATTGCTCATCGGCGGAGACCGGCCTCAGAGCAGACCGAAACAAATCAACGGCATGATCGGGCGCTGTCGGATTCAGTACAAGGGCTGGCGGAATTATGCCCGCATCACGCAAGCGACTCAGTGCGCTCGACGAACCACGAGGAGCGCCGGTACCTCGTTGCAACTGGTCGGTAAAGTAACCGCGTGTCAGTGCATCGTTTCGCGTCAACCCTCGCATTGCTGCGACGTCGGCTCTTCGTAGTTCGCCGGATCTAAGTAATGTCTGATGCTCAGCCACTAGCAGCAATCCGCTAACCGTGTTGAGGTCATTTAGCAAGACAGCATGCCTATCTCGCAATTCTCGCAAATTTCGCTCGAGTGTGCCCCATTCGTCAATAGCTTCTCTCTGCCTTTCAAGCAACTCGCGATTAGTCGGCACGCTTTGAGCGGGAGCATCAAGTCCATTAAGACGAGGACCTACTAAAGGTTCATTCGCGCGCATACGCTCTGTCGCCTGCGCACGATCCTCAGCGCTAATGGATTCAAAGATTTCACCTCGTCGTCTGTCTCTAGCCTCAGCCATTCTTTCGATTTGCCTCGACAACTCTTCGACGCTCCGACGCAAGGTTTCTCTTTCGGCAGTTAACCTCGCTGGCACATTTCGCAGGGCGGCAAGTTCATCAGCAGAAACAGCTCCGGGAATATGCTCAACTAAACGCCTCACTGCATCGCGCTCACTTGCTAAAGCGATCAATGGTCTGGAGTCGATGACACGATGGCGCAGATCCGGGGGCATCGAGGGCATCATGGCCAGCAACTTGAAGCCGATCAAGGCATCCACTACCTCTTCAGTCGCGCCACCAACTGCGCTCAAAGAGCGCAGCGCTTCCGGCGTAACGCCTAGCCGCGTAAGCACCACTGGCAGTGACGGAGGCACACCATCACCCGTTGCATAACTAGATGCTAGCAGTCGCTCCATACTTTCACTACCTGCGGCAGCGCCACTAATCCTGGAATAGCGGCGCAGGATTTCCAGAGCTTTCTCGTCAAGCCTAGAAGGTTCTACGAATCCGTCCGACCAAAATCGATCGAACGCTTTATTCTGAACTTCGCGGCCACTCGCGTCGATACACGCAAGAAGGGAAGATTCAACCGACTCAATCAGCAGTCGCCTTCGACCAGGCCACGCTTCATTATTGCGTCGTGCGCCTTCTAGTATTCTCGCTAAAACGTCAACGTCCTGAGTTCGAGCAGACCAGGGCAATGCGCGCACTGCCCTAATGTAACAATCCTGAGCCGGCAAACCACCGTTTTCTTCAGCATTGTGCCTCAATGAAGCAAGGAACCGTCTACCGGCATCTCCGCGTAACAGGTTCAAGTGCTCAGCGTTCCTCTCGAGAGATTCCGTATCAGTAATCGATGCGGCAAGAGTTGCATCATCGCTAGACCAGTAACGGGCATTGGCAAAGTAGGCGTCAAGTACGGCATCTCTAGTGGGATTCGCTTTGCTGTTGGGACTAAATCCGAGCCTGAGCGATTCCCGCATTACGCGCAGAGCCTCCTGTTGTATCTCGCTCGGATTGTCGTTACTGCCGCGGGAAGCCAGCAAGCCGATTGTTTGTACCACCATCCCACACTCTCGCGATCTAGCCTGGCGAGCAAGCAGCACCTTCACAACCTGCTCCTGTTGCTCCGGCGTTGAAGCGTACTCGAGAAGAGTACTCTGAGCTCGCTCCATCATTTCCCGAGGATTCGCTCCCGACATAACTCGAGCCATGATCTGCAGACTTATCGCATCACCACATGCGGCCCAACACTGGAACGTGGAGAAGTGGTCGCTCGGCAATGTTTCCATGTTGGACAGATACAACATTCCTAAACGGTCGCGATTTGCGCCAGGGACCTGCATGCAGTTGAAGATGGCTTCGAGCGCTGAGCCCCTGGAGTGTGGTGATCTAACGTCCGCCGCTAGCAGCTGCGAACTTCTGAGCCGGATATCCGCATTGGACGAAGTCGATCCCAAAAGGGCAAGAATAGTGGACTCTCTGCCTGTGAGCGGTTCGACAGTGTGGCTGGAAAGATGCCCTTCGATTAGACTTATGGCAACGGACGAGATACGCTCTCTTTCAGAAGGCGACAGATGGGACAAGTTCACCGGCAAATTGGATGTGTGCGGTTCGGGTGCAAACCGTTCGTCGACATAAGCGCGATGAGCCTCCGTAGCCGAAGCCTCCACCAGACCAAATAACAGCCGCCTGGCTTCGGCTCTCTGCTGCTCTGAACCGAGCATATGCCTCAATTGAACCATGAGTTCGCTGCAGCGCTTCGCCGACGGTGCGGTCGAATCAGCTCGTCCGAGTTCCTCCGCAACAATTAGCGCCTCGATTGAAGACAACGCACCAACGGTGAGCAATTCGTAAACACTCCGATTCGCCGCTGGCGCGACATCACGGGCACTCTGATCGACTGCCGCCGCGACCGTGGGACTCTGTCCAGCCTCACGCGTCACTTTCTCGGAGTTCGGACGGCGACCTGAATCTTGCTGCCCAGTCCCGAAGTCATCCAGGTGAGTCACGAAAAACGTTGGAACGGCATCGATACCGTCAGCAGTATCAGCGTGCCATGGACCCGCGTCGTCATTCCCCTGCGCAGCCACAACACTATCGCTGCCAGCATCAGACAAAGAAAGCTCACCATCAATAGCGACACCGTTTGTAGTACCACTCTCGTCTCTTACATCCTGAGCAGCCGGTGAGATAATATCGACATCACGATCGGGGCTCGCAGTTACTTCGTCACTCCCCGCACGCACTCGTCCGAGCAGTTCTTCCCAGGCGGAGGCGGTCTCAGACCAAGGGCTAATCGAAGACTCGACATCATCCTGTTCCGGATAAAACAAGTCGGCTCTGGAGATCCGCGGTTCAACGGTACGAATCGATTGATAAATCGCCTCTGAAAGCATGTTGCGTAGTAAGCCGGAGGCGGCCGTAAAGCCAGCTTCCTCGCGGTCGGATCGCCGGTACTGAATGTCTCGCACTCTGGGACCACCGGAAGCGCTCCCCGAATTGAGCGCACAGCTCACGTTCCACAAAACGGAGGAGCCATCGTAACCTGGTACTGAATAACTACCGTCGAAACGAGTCAGCGCACCACCGGCAATTTCAATTCGTTGTTCATTGAGAAGCCCGCCATCTGGTTGAGCGTATCGAATCTGAAAGTTCCCACCTCGGCTTTCGTCGACTTCACGTTCGATAAATAGATAAGGCTGTTCGCATAATCCGACCGACAAAGCCAGAGTCTCCTTCCCCCCTGTGGTGTCGTAACGGAGCCGAACAAGTGGTTCGCTTCCGCCGGCGAGTCCAATTGCATACTCCGAAACTCGATCGCTGATGCGACAACGCCCGATCAAAAGCTCCGAGCAGCCCGTCGCAGTCGCTTTGTCATCTCCGGGAACAAATATTTCAGGATACTCAGAACCGACAGACCAAGCAACTTTCCCGCTCTCGGGAGCCGACGACGGCTCCGAAGTCGGCTCCGAGTCAGGCTTGGACTCCCCACTAGAGGCGCGCTCTGCCAGGACGAAATTTATTAGACGCTGCCCTGCTGACTCATAGTTGACGCGCTCCAATTCGCTTCCACTCGAATCAAGCGCTTCCGAATCTCGGGTGCTTTCTGAATTAGACATAATACCTTCTCCTCATAATTCAAAGACCATGACCGACAGCGTTGACTTCGGTTACGCGGACTGAATGACGTAAGGAATATATTGCCGTCGGTCATCGAAACTCAGCGCCGCAACACCAGTTGCTTGTCTACGCAGATTCTTGCAAATTCGCATACACCGTCAGAGCATTGAGAACCGCGCCGAATCCAACCATACTGACAGCCTCTTGAACAAGGATCGAAACAGCGAAATCGGATTTCGAACAATTCCGTGCTGCATCGCATAGCTTCTCAAGAAAGCGATCTTGTTCTTCGATGGCAAGATCGGGTAAGTCTTCTACAGCGTCTCGTCTAAGACCAGCCGCTGAACTGAGAATGCTCGAAAGAGAATAAGTTTGACGAGTGTCCGTCTTTCTAGAACTTGATGAGATATTTCCGTGTTGGTTGGCCTTATCATCGGATCGCTTTACCGCCGGATCACAGGTAGAGTCCGACACGATCGCGAGATCTGGAAGAACCCGCGAAGCGGCAGCAACTGAAGATCGCGGAACGGGGGCCGATTGAAGCTCGGACCATTCCGCAAGAAACAGATTCGATGGATTAAAGTCCTCCCTCGGATACGTTTCATTGAACTCTATTTGTGACATCTCCCTTCCTCCCAGAACCGCAACATGAATGTAATGTCAGGGCATTCACATTCCCCTCACAAAAAAAGTGTGCCAGATTAAAGTCGCACACGCAGGCTTCCAGCGGCCCTCACGCGCCACGGGAGGATGACGGGTAACAGCTTCAATCTAACGGCTAGAGCTCAGGTTGAGAAACATCGATGATGAAAAGCTGCTGCGCAACGTGGTCACTGTAGAAACCGTTGTCGATGGAGCTATCTTCGGGGTCATAGGTTTTGCGATCGGAACAGACGGATTTAACTATCGTGGGAGGGACCCGCACAACCTAATCATATAGGCTACTGAGAGAGGCTTTTCTTTATTGGTCAAAATTGTTTCCAGACCAAGATATTCGCAGTCTGTCGGCGAACTCGAGCGGCTCGTGCGCTGCTGAAGGCGATCTGAACACACCTTCTCTCCGTGAAACTCGAGGTATATTCGGCGCAGGAGATTACCTTTAAATGCCCAAACTTCTACGGTTTATCTACGCCACGGATGATTCCTTGCGGCAACTGGAGCGTACACGTCAGGAATTTGTCTCGATGCGCACCCATGACATGCGGTTACCGCTTACTCAGATTCAATTCTCAGTTGATCTTCTAGCCGAGGGCGCATATGAGGAACGTCCTGAAAAGCGGCAAGATATGCTGGTTACGCTGGTTCCGGAAATCGCCCGACTCAATCGAATGATAGATGATCTTTTGACTGCAAACAAACTTGATGCCGAGCCGTTGAAGCTAAGTCTGGAAACACTGTCGGCAAGAGAGCTGTTGAATCAAATTCGCGATGCCATGCAAATTGAGGACTCAAGCCGAGATCGAAGTATCAAGGTTACGGCCGACGACAGTAAGATTTTGGCGGATCAATTCCAGCTGGAAAGAGTACTTACTAATTTATGTACCAATGCACTCAAGTATACGCCGGCTAGGAGCGTTGTTGAACTGCGATGCAGAGCCGAGGACGAACGAGTTGTCCCGGAAGTGATCGATGAAGGTCCGGGGGTGCCTGATGAATTGGCACCACATTTGTTCGAGCGCTATCGCCAGGGAGATGACGATAGAGCTCGTTCTGGTTTCGGTCTGGGCCTGTATATCGCCAAGTCGATAGTAGAGGCGCATGGCGGAGAAATAGGCTTTCAAAATGAGACTGTAAAATATTTTGTGTCATACGGTAAGCCAAGCGGCTTATAAACTAGAAAGGAGCCGCTATGACACC
>JAIERK010000241.1 GCA_019746975.1 Candidatus Obscuribacterales bacterium | reverse complement strand
CTTTTCCCAGAGGCTTTTGCCGCTCACAGATCTAACCTTGGTTATGTTTGGGGCTAAAAGTTGTCAAAGTCCCACTATGGCTACCAAAGGACCAATAATGAAAACGACAAGCCAGCGAGGACGACGATTGTCTGCTTGCGATCAAGCGATCGTAGAATCAATTCTCGAAATTCCAGCGCCCCCAGACTGGCTTGATGCCGAAGCTAAGGATGTTTGGAATCGATTGGCACCGCCTGTGGTGCGATTGGGGTTGCTGAGCGAAATGGACGCTGACTTGTTTGGTCGTTTGTGCACACTTTACGCAACAGGTATTCGATGCGATCGATTACTGTCCACAGAAGGCAGCCATCTACCGGTCGGTAATCAGATGCATCCGAGGCCAGAGTTAAAACTCTCTCGAGAGAGCTGGAAGCAAGCAGAAAAGTTGGCTTTGCACTTCGGGCTATTACCAACGGGTCGCCAGCGGATGGGCTTGAAATTAACACCTCCGAGGCTTGCAGAATCTGAGTCTGAGAAAAAGACGAGGGAAATGTTGACAGGACATAGGTAGTCAAGCTGTGGGCCTATTGATCACCGAAAGAACCGTTCGCACTGTGCGGCGGTTCTTTTGATTTTGCATTGATAGTCCAGATGTTATGATTGAATCACCATCGTGTCGGAGACTAGCATGAAGCGTCTTATCACATCGGCAGTTCTTGTTGTGAGTTTTTGCAGCTGCAACACCGCATATGGTGCCGACGATTGGGAAGAGGAGCCATCCAAAGATCAATCTAAGTTGAATGGCGAGCCTTCATTACCTCAGAAAACTGTTGATCGTGTTCTCTGGAAAAACCTTTGGGATCGAGCGCAAGTCGAGATAAGGAAGGGCCGAATTGAAGAGTCCGTCACACTTTTGGAGTCTGCATTTGACACCATCATTAGTAGTGCCGCTTCCTCCGGGAATACACCATTGCATGAGACTGTGGAAGCTCTGTCTTCGCTGTATAAGAAGCTGGGACGATTCGACAAGATCGCAGTCCTGAAGGAAAAGCTGACTCAGAACGGCGCTCCTCAATACCTGGTCAGATCGTTAAACGAAGACCAGGATCCGTCTGGATCTGTAAAACTAATCGACAAGTTCATTGCCGAGAATCGATTAGCAGAGGCAGAGCAGTTGTGTGTGTCGCTGTTGAAGCAACTGGCTGGTGAGTATGAGCACAGTGCCAAGGTCGTGGATCGACTGGTTCGCATTTACGTTAGGCAGGAGAAGTATGCCGAGGCCGAGGTGATGTTGGGAGCGCTTTTACGCCCGTTGGAGACTCAAATTGAGCGTGGCTATCGAGGCGACAAGGAGCGCATATACGTGGCTTATCTGTTCGCCGATTTGTCTTTGGTCTATATGGGCAAGCGCGAATACGAGAAGGCCGAGACGTTGATGCTCAAGTCCTCAGACATACTTGCAGAGACCCTCCCTGGCAATAACCCAAAGCTCATCGTTAACCTGAGTGACCTCGCATTGCTGCATTCCAAGATGGGTAAGCTCGACAAAGCCCTTGAGGAATACGAAAAATCCTACGCTATGGCTCGAAAGCAGCCGCTGATAGGTGATTCCTCACGCCAAACTATCGCGAGCAACTACAGCAAGACACTGCGAACAGTCGGAAAATTGGATTCGGCTCGCCTGATCGAACGAAGAGAAAAAATTGTGGACAGTGCAGAGTAGTTGCAAAGTTGTTATCCGGGCGTTATCCAGAATCGACTTTCCTACCCCATAAACACAAGATTCGACCGGCTGGTCGAATCTGTAAACCCTTATGGGATGGGCGAGAGAGGACTTGAACCTCCACGTATTGCTACACTAGATCCTAAGTCTAGCGCGTCTGCCATTCCGCCACTCGCCCATGTGCTGTCAGTGTGGAATACGCACGTGTGCGCAGGTTTTCAGCATACCATATAAATTGTTGGGCGGGCGCAGTCAATGGTGCTTGTGAAGGACCTGAGCCCTTGTCAGCCCCGTGCTTGAAAACCTTGCGATTCCCGTCGTGCGGGGGTGCCTATTGTGCGATTCGCTGGTGCGGGTCCGCGGATTGAGGGGCTTCGCCCAGGCAAATCCCGCCCGCAAATCCTACTTATGCACAATCCCCTGCAAGCGCGGCAGGCAATCCTTCACCGTCTTCTCCAGTTCTTCCGCTGTTATTCGGGTAGGGACGAACTGAAACGCGACCAGCTGCTTCTTATGTTTCAAATAAATAATGTATTCCTTGTACACCTTAGCCGCGCCACCGGCTACTTCACTGCTTGCTGTCGTGTCTGCCGAGCTGTCTTTCTTTGCGCCCTCGCTAGTCGCTGTTTCCTCGCCATCCTCTGACTTCTTGGCGGTCGCTTCCGCATCTTCTCCATCTTCGGACTTCGCGGTAGCGTCCGAATCTTCGTCGTCTTTGTCCTTTGCGGTCGATTCAGACTCTTCGCCATCCTTGGACTTTGCTTCCGGCGATGACTCCTCGTCCTTCGACTTCGCGGCTTCCGCTGACTCGTCACCCTTCGCCTTGTCTGTCTTCGCCGCGGGCTCATCCGCGTCCTTCGTCATCTCGGGCGGGAATGTTATCTCCTGAATCAGGACATGTTTCGATTCACCGGCTTCGCCGAAGCCTTCTGTGATCTTCTCCCACGTAGGCTTCTTATCTGTATCAAAAATCTTCTCGAACAGCGCAGTTGCAGCTTGTTGGCAGCTGATTTTCGAAGGTTTCAAAACTACCGGAATAATCATCAACTTCTCTTGCTGCCCTTCGTACGGTGTGTCTCGCAGCGCCGTCGGTATGGCGTTGAACAGCGCCCCCTCGAAGTCGACCTTCGCGTCGAATTCTTTCTCGATACCGCTGAGTTGAATTACATCCGAATTCTTTAGATGACCTACGGTCAGGCTGCCATCGAAATCCGCAGATTCCTCTTCTTCGCTATCGGCACCACTACCGGTGACCGAGACCGTATCAGTTGTCGACTCTGAATCCATCACTACATTCGGTGCATTGTGGTTCACCATCAGGAATACGCCACCAGCCATGACACCAAACGCCACCAGCACCGCGAGTCCGATCATCACCGGAGCAAGCTTCTTCTCTTGCTTCGGCGGCGGCGCTTTCATTTCGCGCTTTTTGCCGCCAGGCACTTGTGCGTTCTTCGTGGAGGTCTTTCTAGTCGATGGTTGTGGCACCGCGGCTGATGACTTCCGCGCTGTTGCAGCTGCCACCACATCTTCTTGTTTCGACGACAGATTGCCGTCGCTCGTCATTCGAAGGCTCGTTGTGTTTATCCGCAAATTACCTGCGTCTAAAATCTGATCGCGAAATTCGCGCATATCAATTTGTCTATCGCCAGGATCTTTCTCTAGCGCTTGCATGATTGCATCTTCAAGCGCTGCAGGAATCTCTTTGTTCTGAGCCACTTCTCGCATGGTCGGTGGATCTTCATTGACGTGTTTCATCAATGTTTCCATCGGAGATGTGCCACCAAGTGGTGCTTGACCGACCAGCGCTTCATAAAACACACATGCCAGCGAATAAAGATCTGTCGACTTCGTGACGCGTTCTCCGCTGCATTGCTCGGGGCTCATGTAGAGAGGACTGCCAAAAACTTCACCAGATGTGGTCAGTTTATGAATTGTCGATCCATCCTGACCCAACAATTTCGCGATACCGAAATCGAAGATGGTAAGCGACTCGTCGCCGTTTTTCTCCACGCGCACCAGAAGATTGGCAGGCTTAATATCGCGGTGAATCACACCCTGATCGTGCGAGTGTGCAAGGGCATCGCACGCCTGCGCAAAGAGCGGAATGGCGCGCTCCGGCGTCAGAGTCTTCTCCGCCTTGATCATATGAGCGAGCGTATCGCCCTCGAGATAATCCATGATGATGTACGGCGTCCCGCTGCTGCTGAGCAAACCATAATCGAAAACAGTTACGATATTGGGATGCCGCAACGCAGAGACCGCGTTGGATTCCTGCTGAAAGCGCTGCAGCAGCTGCGGCACGGCGACCAGCTCGGGGCGCAGCATCTTCACGGCGACGGTGCGATTCATCATATTGTGCTTGGCTTTGTAGACGACGCTCATGCCGCCTTTTCCAAGCATCGAAATAATCTCGTACTTCTCGGCAATCACCTGCCCAAGCAGCGGATCCTTGCCACGCGACGTCAGAGCCGACCCGTCGCGCGGGCAGACTTTCAGCATGCCAGTCTCATCTTCAAACTGACATTTGCTACAAACTCGTTTCGTCACCTTGCTACTCATCCGCCCCCCATGCCTTATTGTACTGGGACTTTCAGCAAGACATGTGATTTTCTTACTCAATTCTACCGTGCTTCGCATCGTTTTTCCCGGTTTGTCAAGCTCTGTGGGCTGCCGCAGGGTGTCACCAGGGAGGTTTACGTGCGAAATAGAAAAAATAGAAGGTAACCGAAGTATGAAGATGTTTTTTGAGACGGATGGCGGCGGAATGTAGGCGGGGAAGGGGTTTGATGGATATTGTGTGGATATGTATTTTGAGGATAAACCTCGGGGAGCGCCGCGGGTAAGGGATGTCGCGATTTAGTGTATGCAGGTGGCGACACGGGCGTTGTCTGTGAGCGCATCGTGAGTTTTTGATGAAGATAGTCCCGAATAATTCATCAAATACACGAATAAATCGGGTAGTTGAGTTCGTGAGATGCGAGTTGACCCTTAAGACCAGGTGATTAACAGTTACCTGCGTGTGAGGAACGCAGCTCTCGATGACACTATTCGGCGCAACGATTCCTGAGATATTCCGCCAGATCGTCGGATAGGCGGCGATGCCCGGACCTCTGAGTGCATCGCTCGTTCCGGCCATCTTTGACTGAACCGCCGCCCGCTATGCAACGTCCATCTCCGAACGCACATCGCAAGTTGTTACTGCGTCTGGGATGAGCGAGCTCAGCACACAGTGCGCTGGGAGTCGCCAAGGCAACTCACCGATGTGCGTTAAGATTCGCGGTCGATATTTGTGGTATCCATACACTGGCATTCGCTGGCAACCTGTTGACTACTCGTGTCGAGGAAATTAAATGAGATTTGACGTCGTTCACCCCGGCTCCAACGCCATGGTCGCGGTTCATCTTGAGGCGTACGAACACATTCAGGCACAATCAGGCGCCATGGTTTCGCGAACTTCGCGCATTCAGGTGGTGGGGACCTTCTTCGGCGGCTTGACGAAGTCCATGAAGCGCGCCTTCCTCGGCGGCGAATCGCTGTTTTTCCAAAAAATACAGGCAGAAAACGGCGACGGCGAAGCACTGATAGCACCGGCGGTGCCTGGCGACATCAAAATTTTGCCTGTCTCTGGCGGTCAAGACTACTACATCAAGAATGGCTCTCTCCTCGCGAGCCTCGGTGATGTCGTCATCGACACAAAAATGCAACGCCTCACTCGCGGGATGTTCTCCGGCGCCGGGTTGTTCGTCATTCACGCCACCGGCAGCGGCAACGTCGCTGTGAGCGCATTCGGTGCGCTGATCGAAATCTCCGTCCCCGCCAATGAAAAGTACATCGTCGACAATGGTCACCTTGTCGCATGGTATGGCGACATGGAATACCGCATCGTCCGTGGTGGCAAAACCTGGATATCCTCATGGACAAGCGGCGAAGGTCTTGCCTGTGAATTCACCGGTCCTGGCAAAGTTTGGCTACAGAGTAGAAACCCACAAGCATTCGGCAACTGGATCAGAACCTTCGTCCCTATGCGTGGCGGCGGCATCTCGATTTTCTAAAATTGGGTACGATATAACTCAGACCAGTGAGAGTTTGACCCATGACCTACCAGGCACGTCTCTACACCCCCAAATCCGGCGACTTCGAGGTCGTCACTGTGCGCGTCGCGAAGCAGACCCTGTACATCACCGACAACAACGGCGATAGAACCGTCGACCTCGGTGAGTTCGAGCTGCAGCTGACCGGGCAGGAGGGCGACAAGGTTCGCCTCGATCACGCGCAGTCGGGTATCTCAATCCTCTGCACCGACCGGAAGCTTCTCGACGACCTGCATGAGCAGGGCGGCGAGTTCGGCATCGCTCAGAAGGCTAAAAAAGCGAAGCTAGATCTGAAGGTTTTGCCTGTGAAGAAATGGGGTTTTCTTATCGGAAGCGTCACCACGGTCATCGTGGCTGGAATGATTTTTTACTTCACCTTCGATGTCTGGGTCAACATGGCGATAGCGCACATTCCGAGATCCGCTGAAGAATCAATTGGCAAGCTCGGCATCAAGGAAGCTGAGTTGGACAATAAGTCTGAAAATTGGAAAAGGGTCGATGCTATTGGGCAAAAACTGGTTTCACATCTTAAAAACAACCCATACAAATTTCGCTTTTATATCAAGGATAAAGATGAGCTAAACGCATTCGCGCTGCCTGGTGGGTCGATCATTGTCTTGTCGAAGCTCGTCAAAGACGCGAAGAACGACGACGAAATCGCAGGTCTCCTCGGGCACGAGATTGGACATGTGGTTCACCGCGATACGCTGCGGCATTTGCTGCGTCATGGTGGTTTGGGTTTGTGCCTTGCCATCATTAGTGGTGGCATGATTAATAACGACCAGATCGCGCAGCTTATCCCAGCTCTGCAGATGATCGACAATCTCAACTACAGCCGCGGGCAGGAAGCCGCAGCGGACCTGATGGGAATCAGGTTGAGTCTCTCATCGGGATACAATGGTGAGGAGATGATCAATTTCTTCCAACGTTTAGAAAAGGATGAACCGAAGGTGGGTAAGGAAGCGCTCGCTCTGCTCTCTGACCATCCGATGACCTCCGACAGAATCACTGCCATCCACGCTGAGGCTGCAGTAGTGCGAAGATTGTTGAAGGCGAAGAAAGTGATTGATAAGGATATTCAATAGTATTGTCGTGCATAATTCGAATGTCGACTGGGCGCACTGGTGACGAATTCGAACTTGCTCGGTGCCGGCGAGACGCCTGCGGTCCCAGTAGCACAGCCGTTCTTAGTAGCGCAGCCGTTCGAACAACGCCAGTTCTATTGATGCATCGCGGAACCGGCTAGGAGATCTGTAGATCGTGCCTGCATCTCTTCTGCCATACGATGTTTGCCCATCTTTTCCAGAAGTTTGGCATAGTTGCCAAATATGACACCGCGAGTCTGTTTTGTGACGTTGGTATCATTCTTCGCCAGATTTAAAGCGGTTTTGTATTCTTTTTCCGCTTCGTTGTATCGACCCATCAACTTATGAACGCGTGCCAACTCACCAAGCGTGACGATGTAATCGTAATGACGGTCTGTAAGATGTTTAAGCACAATATGCGATGCACTTTTGTACAGCGCTTCCGCCTCGTAGAGCCGGTCTACACCACTGTAAGTTAATGCAAGATCTCCGAGCAGAAAAGCAATTTGCAACTTGTCTGGATCGGTATCGTCGAGACGATCATGCATCGACTCGCGCTCCTTCAATTCTTTTCTGACAAGGATTTCCGCCTCAGCAAGCCGACCTTCGCGATAGTAAATTCGCGTCAGGCGATCGACCAACTTCACTATCGCTTGTCCATCACGAACTGGACGTTCCTGCAAACTTTTCAACGACTTGAGATACATCGGAACAGCCTTCTCCGACGCACCATCAACAACATGCTGATCAGCCTCGTCAATCACCGGTCCAACGGGCTTGTATGGAGACTTCCGCGGCATCGGTTTCATCTTGTACTTCGCCTTATCCGTGCCGACATTCGGCGGCAAGATCAACTCCTGAACTTGTTTGTCATCAACCGAATAACCTAACTTCTGCGCGCATTGCTTCAACTTCGTAATCGTCTCTAATCGCCGCTCATCATCAGGCTTGAAACAACTAGTGTGTTCGATCGCTGCTTCCAAGAGTGCAAGCTGTTTTTTATAATCCTTTGCCTTCCCTGCTAACTCTGCTTGATCGACGAAAACTTTCCAGACGATCTCATTGCCCGGCACATCCCACATCCAACTGTCGCGCTGTCGGCGCAACATTGATATGTAGCTTGGAGCGCTGCTCACGACCGCCGTTGCTTTTTCTGTTTCAGGCATCTTCGAAGCAAGGTGAAAACTCGGTTCTCGCATTCCGAACTTCCGATTTGGGTCGTTCTTGATCTCGCTCGATGTCGGCGAGACGCCGGCGCTCCGGGCCTGCTTGGCAGTGGCATCGTTGCTTTGCGCGTGCTTGGTGGTGGAATCGTTACTTGGAGCGTGTTCGCTCATTCCATCAGTCGACTGAATGAAACGCATTGCCGTAGATGGGGTTTCATCGCAGGTGCCCACACTCGCGTGCGCCACTTGCGACAACGCAGCTGCAATCGAAATTGAAATCGCAAAGAACTTCAACGGACTATTCCAACATACTGAAAACCGCCAACACTTTCGATTTTCGCACACTTCCAAGCATCATGGCAAGTTCGCGGTAGCAGCGGGTTTTGGCCTGTCAGTTAAGCTTCATTTTTTGCGAATGTGATAGTGTTCATATTCTGTCTCGTGCACACACCGGAGCGGCGTATCATGTCGAATAAAACTTCCGTCCTTGTCGATCCACTAAATCCGCTCACCACGGATTTTCTGCAAGATCCATTTCCGACGTATAACAGATTCCGTGAAGAATCGCCGGTTTTCTGGAGTGAGGAAAGCAAGTACTGGATCGTGACTAAATACAAAGATGTGCACGAGATTTTGCGCGATTTGTCTTATGAAAAACAGCTACACAAGTGGAATCAAGTCAACCCATTGTTGAAGCATTTGCCACCTGTCGCTAATTTGATAAAAACGCGCGCAGCCTGGATGTTGAATCAAGATCCGCCTGACCACACGCGTTTGAGAGGTCTGGTCAATCGCGCATTCACACCGAAAATGGTGAATGAAATGCGTTCGCACATTGAAGACATCGCTAATCATTATATTGATGAATTGATGGATAAACCAGAGTTTGACCTCGTCTCGAATTTTGCGTTTCCGATTCCGGTGACAGTGATTGCAGAGATGCTTGGTGTACCGAAAGAGGATCGCGAGAAATTCAAAAAGTGGTCCAACACTTTGACCGACACGTTGGAGCCGACGCCCAACATTGAGCACATGATGAAAGCCAATGGTGCCAACCAAGAGCTAACCGAGTATTTCCGTGAAATCGCTAATGCTCGTAGAATAGAACCCAAGAACGATCTCATCAGCGCACTGGTTGCCGCCGAGGAAGAAGGCGATCGACTAAGCGAAGAGGAACTGCTCGCCAACTGCATTTTGATTTTGGTTGCTGGTCACGAAACAACCGTCAATCTGATAAGCAATGCCGTAAAATTGCTTCTCCAACATCCAGACCAACTTGCGATGCTCAAGAGCAAGCCGGAGATGATCTCCAGCGCAATAGGCGAGGTTCTTCGCTATGAAAGTCCGGTTCAAGTTGTGCGCCGCCTCGCCGGCGATGACCTGGAGCTGGAAGGCACCAAGATCAAGAAAGGCGACATGATGGTCTTGCTTATAGGTTCCGCGAATCGGGATCCTGAGCAATGGCCGGATCCGGACCGTTTCGACATCATGCGAGACACGAAAAAGCACATGGCGTATGGTCATGGCATCCATCACTGTCTGGGCTCATCCCTCGCCGACGCAGAAGCGCAGATCGCGGTTAACGCCCTGTTCAAGCGCCTTCCGGACCTTCGTCTCGTCGACCAGAACATCGAAATCCGTCACCCCTTCGCGCTCCGCGGACCAAAACAAATGATGGTCGCTCAGAGATAGCAAGGTCGCTTGGTCGATTAAGCGTACTGTAACGTCGGAATTCTCCTCACGAGAATTCCCGTCACATGCTGATGAAATGCGTGACTACGATTCTGCGCTAAATCAAAATGTTTTCTCCAAATCCAATCCTCAAAACCTCTTTCGTCTCCTAGGTTTACCTCCACCGTGCCTACCCCTTAATTCACGCAATATCGCAACCAAATACCGTTAACAACAGAGTATTTGTCTTGACATCCGGTATATAGGGTCCTAAACTGTCCATAACTGACCCAAATTACTAGTGCGTGTGTGGTTGAATGAAATCAGGCCTTCAATTATTTGGCCTGCTGATGCTGCTAACAATTGTTAGCCCGGCAGGAGCACAAAATCAAACCGTGCCGCCTCCGCCTAATGGAGCGGTACCATATGTGATGCCAGCGATGGTCCCGGAGCAGATGCTGCAGGCACCGCCGCAAGGCGCGCCGCCTCAAGCCTACCAGGCACCTCCACAGGGGATGTCGCCACAGGGTATGGCACCACAAGCCATGCCACCACAAGCTATGCAGGCGCCACCGCAGGGAGCACCACATCAGGGGTTTCCGCCGCAGGGTGCGCCTCCAGATGCACAACAAGGTGCACCGTCGCAGGCTGCTCCACCCCAAGGAGATCCGGCATCTGGGTCGGTGCCGCCTCCGCCTCCAACGGCAGGCTACGACCCGAATGCACAGTGGCAAGGTCAACAAGGATATGGACAGCCCCAGCAATGGGGACAACCGACAGGCGGACCTGACCCGCAGCAGATGGCAATCATTCCGCAGAATGCACAGGGCGTGCCTCCTGGTTATGGTGCACCGATGATGACTCGACCGCAGAGTGCTTACGAAATGCAGGAAGCGGCAATACGCGAATCGCAGATGGTCGAACAGCTCGAAGACGTGAAGCAGCAGAAAGAAATGGAAGAGAGTTTTCGCGGAAGTGTGCTCGCCGACTTTGAAAAAACACAAAACAAAAGCAATAGCGGCACCGACGACGGTAGCGGCAGTGCCGGCGGTTGGAGCGATGGCTCCAAGTACAAAAGCGGCGTCGCCAAGGTCGGCGGAGCCCTCAAATCCGGCGCGCGCATGTGTGCACCAACTGCTTCCTACATAGGAACGATTTTCCTCCTGCGTGGTATCACGGGCGGTTTTTAGAAGAAGACCCGAGTATCTGATTTCTGATTGATTTGATTTTTCGAATTGATGAACTCTTCAACCGGAATGCCCTGTTTTCGGCATTCCGCGAGCACCGACGTCCTTCACTATTTGGCAAAATCAGTTAAGTTCGTCAAGCGTTGCAAAGTCATATCCGACAGGGGATTACGCAGGTCTCAGGGTGTTAATCGATATCGGTAAACACTCTCAAAAATGTGTATCTGGTCCCCCGAAATACTCAGCGGTTCCCACCCCTCCACACGGATAGAGCGCGCCGCCCTGGAACGTCATCATCAGATCGACCACGCGCTCAAAAATTTCGCATCCGCTCACACTATTCGCATAGACTCGTTCGTCAATTCAAATTGATTTTAGAATCACATGAACCTGTCCAGCGTCCTCGATGGACTTCGCAAGGCTGGTGACGTTGGCGCGATTCTTTCCGAAATCGAGCGTCGTGAACATTGCTTTGCTGTACACCCGCACGCGGCTGGTATCAGCGGCTAACGGATCGACTTTCACTCCTACGATTTCACCAGGGCTTTTCCACGTAAATGCCGTCACTGCCCGAACAGATAAGTTCTCTCGGTCAATCGATTCCATCCGCATTCCTTTGGGTGCTGCTAACGACGACAAGCAGACTTCAAAGGCTTCCGCGGCCTGAACCGGCAACTCCAATTCTTGGACCTGGAATGCTGCGCTCTGTTGCTTGTTGAGATTTTTCACGAAGCGAGGCATGAAGATCCGCATCCAGGCAATCATGTACGCCGCCACTATCAAGCCGAAGAAGAATCCGCCACCAAGCGCAGTGCCCGCAAAAGTCGCGAGTCCAGCCCAAAATCCTTCCTGGACTCCTATGACTGCGCCAAGACCCAAGCCCAAAAATCCGCCAAAAAAGACGCCACAGAACATCATGGTATGCAGACATAACGCAAGTGAAATACGCCCATCCTGGAGCCTCAGGCATGTCTCGTGCAGCTGCGATGTTCCTAGCTTCGTTATGAGCTCGTCACGCTCGAAGTCCGAAAGTGAATGAAAGATACTTTCTATCCGGCCGACTCGACTTTGGTTATTCGCGGGAAGTTGAGGTTCTGACATTTGAATCCCTGGCGCTAGCAAGCGCAACACTTAATATCCATAATAGCTGAGCTGTAGATTGGCGTCGACAGCTCGTGATTTCAACACCGCCGAGTGTGCAATTGCGCAGAGTCATCGACCTGTTCGAAAAAAAAATAGTTCTCCGAGGTTTTTGAATGAAGTTTGTATCACGGCAACTGGTGCGGGTTACTAGACTTCGGAAAAATCAATTTGCGCAATTCAACTTTTAATATTGCGGAAAAGGATTATCAAATGTGTCAATTTTCTATATCATAAGTATAGTTGCAATTAAGCCGGACCGCAGAAATAAGCATCGTAAAAACTGAGTCCCTTCCCAAGTAACAAGATTCTATAAAAATGCAGGAAACAGGCCCTTCGAAGAAATTCGATAATTCTTTGCCACAAATTTTTTCGCCAGACCCTGAGACGACCACTAGCTATGATGTGGATCTCACGAGGGAATCGTCAGCTCCGAAGAGTGATACTTTGGCGTCGTTGACTTCGATAATGTTTTTCGACAGCGCCAATGGCGAAAACGATGACCCTGAAGATACATCGGATAAAAAAGATGGTCCCGCCGGACCAGCGACAAGACCGGACGGCAAGCCTGCGCCCGGAGCCGATGACGCTCCAGGAAAAGGAAAACCTGCTCCTAAATCTGAGGGTGGGGGGTCTGAATTACCTGGCACGGTGAAACCAGCTCTCGGACGAGATAGCGCGCTGCCGAAAAGTGACAAGAGCGGTGGTGTTGCGCCGGAAGGCGCTAAGCCTGACGCTAAAGACAAACCTGCGACGCCTAAGCCGCCTAAAGTGACGGACGGGCTCGACATTACCTGGTCAGATTTGATTCCGGTTGATCCAGGAAATTTACGTCCAGCTGCCAAGGCAGAGACCGCTCCCGCCCCCAAGGTAGTGGAGCCGAAAACCGCCACTGCTCCCGCTCCCAAGCCAGTAGATACGAAAGCAGGCACCGGTCCTGCCCCGAAGCTTGATGACAAAACCACTACTCCTCAAGGTGATGGTGGTCGCACTACCACTGGTGGCGAGCTGAAGCCCGAGGTCAAGCCCGAGGTGAAGCCCGAGGCGGAAAAACCCCGTCCCCTTCCAGTTGTAGACGGTTATCGGATTGGTCGATTTGCGGACAAGCCACCCCAGACGCCACCCAAGGCTCCGATGCACGACGCTCGGCCTGTCGAACGTCAGGGGCCGCAGCCAGCCCCGCGATACGAACCCAGATTTCGTCCGTTCAGAGAGCCGCCCGATGAGCGCGATAGACCAGTAGTCCGTGGCGATAAGCTGGCTTTGCCACAGCCCAAGGATGTCACAATCGACAAGGCTGCTTTGCGGCGACTCGCACCAGATGTAGCAAAGTTTGCAGATGATGTCGGGATCGAGCGCGCTTCGATCGTCCGAAAGGATGGTCAAGACTATCTTGTTTTGGACTTTGCGAAGCGAGACGTACCTAAAAAGTCGGAATTCAAAGCTGGCGATGGTCTCACCGCTGGTGTCACGCAAAATCCGGACGGCTCAACTAAGGTCGACCTGAAAGGAATCGATGGCTGCCGAGCTGTTAAGGTCGCTGAGAAAATAGTGGCGAAGATAGATAGAAATGCGGATGGTTCTTTCAAACTAAGGGACATTAAGGGTGTTAAGGCTGAAGTAGATCCTGGCAGTGGATTGCCATGGGTTTGGGCGGATATAAAGGACGTAGCTTTTAAACCAAACGGTGATAAGGCAGCGAAAGTATCAGTGACTGGTGGTTTAGCCGGTATCGACCGAACCATCCCATTTGATCTTCCGCTGGGCCATGCTAACAAAGTCAGAGACCTGGTCGCCGCAGTAGACAAGGCTCGTCGCGCCGGCGATCCGAAGTTGGCACCGAAAGATAAGGTCGACGACCTGCTCAAACCGCCGGCTGACAAAGACGACGATTCCTGGATCAATTATTTAGACAAAATTTTAGCCGGAAGCGTAGTAGCATCCATTCTGGGAAAAGCTATATACGATGCATTGCGCCCGAACTCGACAGCGCCGCGGGATGCGGCAATGATCGATGGACTCGCGCTGCCTCGCCGCGGGGAGCTGCTGGTCGATGCTGAAGGGCGAGTGCGGACGGAGAAAGAAGTTAAACCCGACACGAAAGTAGCCGCGTCCGTCAAAGTGGACGCTGATGGAAAGATAATTCTGACAGCTAAAGAAGGTTCAAAAATTCATGTTCGCACCGCAGATGGTGAAATTAAGAAGGTGGCTCCTGGGTCAAAAGTAGAGCTAAAACCTGGCGATCGCTTCAGTACTGGCGGACCTGAGTTCAGGACCGTCGGGGCCCAGCGAGTGCCCAGCCACACCTTGCGGATTCAGTCACCCAATGGCACGGACGTGAACACCGAGCTTCGCATCAATGAAAATCAAGTTTTTGAGTTCGGCCAGGGTGATACCACTGGTCAGGTAGAGCGTCCCGGTTTGGCGGGGCGCGTCGAGGTCGCAATTCCAGGTTTGAGCTCGCAGCAAGCCCGATTCGGTATGGATAGCAAAGGGTTGTTTATCACCGAAGGTGGGATGGTCAACGGCAGCAACGAGATGGTGCCTGCCGAGAAGGGTACGTTCGTTAATGGTCAAAGAATGAGACCTGGTGAAAAACGGTATCTAAAGGCCCAAG
>JAIERK010000260.1 GCA_019746975.1 Candidatus Obscuribacterales bacterium | reverse complement strand
CAGCATGCCTTCAGCAAATCTTGTGTCGGGCAACAACAGAAGGAATTCGTCGCTGCCTATACGCGCAATATGATCGGTAGGACGTACCGTCTCTTTCATGCGCTTAGAAATTTCCTTGAGGACAACATCGCCAACACCGTGGCCAAGTTGCGCATTGATTCTGTCGAAGTCATCACAATCCAGCAGGACGGCGACAAGAGCCCAACCACCACGCTGCGCTCTCTCGAATTCATTCTGCAAAGCGCGTTCTAGACCAGCGATGTTGAGACACTCGGTGAGCGGGTCATGATTGGCGAGGGCCTCTAGTCTGGAGGTAGCGGCCTCGAGACGATCCGACGCTTCCTTCAGTGCCGCCTCGGCACGTTTCAAATCGATTGCATACCGCATAGACTGCACTAGCCTCTTGGCGTCTATTGACTCTTTGACGAGATAATCCTGCGCGCCGTTTTGTACGGCTTCTGCGACAGTTTGGTCCTTTGTGTCGCTGAGCACGACTACAGGGACCACTGTGTCCAGTTCTCTGAGCTCGTTGAGCACCTCCAGCCCTGATTTATCGGGCATGGAGAGACTCAGTAGCACTACATCGAAACTACCCTTCTCGAGTCGCTCCAAGCCATGCGCCAGTCGATCCGTCCACTCCATAAGAAACTCGGATCCAGACGCCGCCTCATCCAAAACTTCGCGGAGCGCCTTTGCTTGGCCTTCATTGTGCTCAATCAAAAGAACTCGAGTCTTTTTCTCGTCCACCATCAAATGTCACCAAAAATTCCTGTTTCGTTCAACAAACGTCCATTGTCCTCAATTGGATCGTTCCGGATGCGACCGGTCCCCTCCATCACTAATTATCAGCCGGTTCTGCCCCCTTTCCCTTTGGTTGTGCCCAAAAGAAACAATCTTTACCCTGAGTCTCGTTACTCGTCCACAGTCGAGTTAATGTACTATGGAGCCGAAGAAGACTGCCCCAAAGGGGGAAATGCCCAATTTCCGCAGGTATAAAACTTAAGCACTTGTAGAAGAATTTCATTGTCATGACACAGGAAACCGAACTGCCAAAACAAGAACGACCAGCCATTTGGAAACTGCTCCTCATGCTGGTTCTGGCCGTGACTCTATTGTACTTTGCTTTCCGCGGATGTGACCTCGAGAAAATGGCAGAGTACGTCAAAGAAGTAAATCCCTCGTACTTTGTACTGGTATTTTTTTCGAGCATATTCAGTCACTTCCTCCGAGCAGTTCGTTGGGTAATATTGCTTAAGCCCGTCGCCGACCGAAGAGTCAGCTTATGGCACTCCTTCTACGCCATCATCCTCGGTTATGCCGTCAATGTAGTTATCCCGAGGGGTGGCGAAGTGGCCCGCCTGGTTGAGCTCAGCCGATTGGAAAAACTGCCATGGGCAGGCGTAATGCCAACCATGCTGATCGACCGATTGATAGACATTGCGGTACTCGCCTTTCTGCTCGGTTTTACTTTGACTGTGCTTCCCGCTTCGGTTTTACAATCGATGCCCTGGCTTGTGCCAAGCGGAGTGACAATGCTCATTGCGGCGGCAGTCGGCCTGATTTTGATGCCAAAACTTTCCTGGCTCTTTCGCAAAATCCTGTCAATCGGGTTTGTAGCAAAATCTCTGCCACAAAAAATATCAGGCGCGGTTGAAGAGAAAATGAGCGAATTCGACAAAGGGGCGAAGTGCTTGTCCGACCCCATCGCTTATCCACTCATCGCATTACTTAGCGCTCTCATGTGGTTTTTCTACTGGCTTAACTTCTATTTGATGCTATACGCATTCAATCTTCAAGATCGAGTTGGACCGATTGATTGCCTGATTGCGTTCACCGTAGGCACTGTCGGAGTACTTGTGCCGACACCTGGAAGTGCAGGCGGGTTTCATCTGCTCGTGCAACAAGGGCTGATGCTCACATCAGGCCTTGCGAAAGAGCAGGCTCTGGCATTCGCGACAGTGTTACACGTCAACAACTTCATCATCACAACCTGTGTTCCGGCAGCAATTTGCATGTTGATTCAGTCGACAAAAAAGAAATCGTAACTATATGCGATACCACAGAAGGCACCATGAATGTTCTTATCGTCGTGGCTCGTACTTGTTGGGCAGCGGAAGAGCTGGATGGAGATGGTGTTGAATTTCAGGCTCGCAATCTTGACCTCCTTGCCAAGATTGAGCTCAAGCGCAACAACATCGCAGGCGCAACAAGCCTATTCGACCATGGAGTGAGGCTCAGAAGCGATACTAGGAACTCCTGGCATAAAACAGCAAGAGTATAGTTGAACGCATCAGGCTCAGTGGCAATGGCACAAGGCAATCTGAAGCAAGCGGACAACGAGATAATCCAGGCGGCAGAGGAGCTTGTCAAATTAGACCTTGAGCCGTGGCACCCGCTCAACGAACTCGTTTTGAGTGTGCTGGGCAATCTGCTACAACTCGATTCAGCGCAAGGAGACAAGCTCTTCGACAAAATCGTTTCGAAGCACGGCACTTTTGGTCACCGAGGTCATCGAAAAATGATTGGCTGGTCCGGCAAAGCTCGTGGCACGAAAAGAGTCGAGTCCAGCTGATCTCACTTACTGTTCTTGGACTCTTTCAGAGCACGACTGGCAGCCTCATGTCGTCTCAGGATAGCTTTACTAACAGGTTGGCAGGTAGGACAGTAGTGCGAGGAGCGCCCCGCCAACTTCACGCGTTCAATTATGTCTTCACAGACGGAGCAGGTTTCCTTGGCACGCCCATAGACCCAGGCAGCGTTCTGATAGTCACCGTTGACGCCCGACAGGTTCTGGTAGTCTCGCAAAGTCGTACCGCCCAGTTCAATCGAACGGCTGAGAACCTCGACGATCTTGCCTACCAACACTTCAACCTGTTGTTCTTTCAAACTGCCGGAAGGCAAAAGGGGGTTGATTCCAGAGAGGAACAGCGACTCGTCGGCATAGATGTTACCGATGCCGGCGATGATGCGCTGATCGAGGAGCGTGTTTTTCACAGGCTGACTCTTACTGCGAAATGCCTCGATTAGATAGTCGACAGTAAGGTCCGTCAGAGGTTCTACACCCAATGCTGCGATCCCAGGTACGATACCACCAACAGTATCAGATTTCGGGACATACCAGATGCGACCAAAAACGCGCATATCCTCGTAATGCAGTTCTCTCCCACTTTCCAGTGCTATCCGTATCCTCAAGAAATCATTCTCGACTAGCTTCTTGATCTTCTGCGGTGTGTGCGGTTCTTCACGAAGAACCAGACGTCCTGACATTCTCAGGTGAACCACCATATGCGCGCCCTTCGACAAACTTGTCACGATATACTTGCCGCGCCTTTGGCTAAGGCCGAACTCATGACCGACAAGAAGTTTCGCGAATTGTTTTACCGCAGGATGTCCAACCGAATCTTCGCGCAGGACGTCGACCGACTTAACGACCTCGCCCAAGATCATGCTGTTTAGTCCACGAACAACGGTCTCGACTTCAGGAAGCTCTGGCATCAAGCAATCTCCAGGATCTAGAGGAAGAAGAAGGTGGCACCAAGTATGGTGTATACCGCCAGCAGTTGGACGCCCTCGAGCCAGTTACATTCCCCATCGAAGGTGACAAAGGGCAAGATGATCACCGACACTACGACAGCCATAACCTCAAACTCGGAAAAGCACAGGTCCATCGGAGTGCCAAGCATAAAGCTCGCAAACACAATTACTGGAGCGACAAAAAGCGCTATCTGCGTAGACGAGCCGAGGGCAATATTGATAGCCAGATCCATCTTGTTCTTAATCGCCATCAGAATAGCGGTGCTGTGCTCCGCAGCGTTACCGATGATGGCAACGACAATCACGCCGATGAACATGTGGGTGAGACCGACGGCCTGAGCCGTAGCCTCGACCTGCTGCACAAGCATTTCGGCAAGGATCGCCACAAAAACCGTCGTGACAGCCAGTACGATGATACTGGTCTTGACGCCCCAGTTCTCAGTCCCAATCGCCTCCTCCACGGACTCGTCGACTTCGCGCACATAGAGGTTCTTATGCGTTTTCAGACTGAAAATCAGACTGAGCAGATAGACGACGAACTGCACTATTGAAATGGAGAGCGCAAGACGATGCTCGTCCGTCCTCGTAACCTGACCGGAAGGCCCACCATAGTAGTGAAAGACAGCCGGTACTACGAGACAAATCGCAGCCAGCGCAAGCAACGTCGAGGAAGTAGTAGCAGCCGTTTTATTGAACTCCTGGTTCTTGTACTTCAGACCGCCAGTCACCATGGCAGCACCCATGACCAGTAGCACGTTTCCTATAATCGATCCGGTAATCGACGCTTTGACCACATCGATCAAACCGGCTCTCAAAGCCGATAAAGCAATCAGCAATTCGCAAGCATTACCAAAAGTAGCGTTGAGAAGTCCACCCATGCCGGCGCCCAGCCTGTCGGCGAGTACTTCGGTGGCACGCCCCATCAGTCCTGCCAGAGGAGTTATCGCCAGGCATGCCATAAGAAAGATGAAGGGGGGTGGCCAGTGCAATAACTTGCCTGCAAATGCAAGGGGAACGAAAATGAGCAGAAATTGCAGAATGGTCTGCGGCCTTAACTTCATATGCAAAACAACCGACGAACGAACGGATGAAGATCATACTGCCCCAGCCGATGAGCGACCACTAACGGCGAAAGAGACGCTAGCGCTTGGCAGCACCATTCACAGTGGCAGCCCTCGTTCGAACTAACAGAAATGCCAGTCGGGAAGCTTCTGGATATCGAAACCGAGGCAAAAGCCATATTGAAATAAATCTTATCTGAAGAAACAATGGATATTTTCGGTAGATACGGGTAGCTAGGCCTTAACATATTCAAGCTGGTTCCCGTGGAGGTAAGTCATGGTGGCAACGTTGCCGAGCAAGATTCCGACTATGGAGTGCGAGAATTCGCATTTCTTGATGGCTCAGCGCCAGCTTGATGAAATTGCCCTGGAGATGGGTCTTTCCCCGCAGCTCCACGAACGTCTGCGGTATCCGAAGCGCTCAATGGTCGTCACTATTCCGGTGCGAATGGACAGCGGTCTTGTCGAGACATTTACTGGTTATCGCGTTCATCACGATGTAGCACTAGGTCCTGCCAAAGGCGGCATCCGCTTTCATCCCGAGGTCAACCTGGGAGAAGTCGCAGCGCTAGCCATGCTCATGACTTGGAAGTGCGCACTGATGGGTCTTCCATACGGCGGTGCTAAAGGCGGAATCCGTTGCAAACCCTGGAAGATGTCCCTAGGCGAACAAGAACGTCTGACTCGACGTTACACCTCGGAAATCATCAATTTACTGGGACCGGACAAAGACATTCCGGCACCCGACATGTACACCAACGAACAAACCATGGCATGGATCATGGACACTTACAGTATCAACGTCGGCCACACGGTGCCGAGCGTCGTCACCGGCAAACCTGTCTCGATAGGCGGTTCGCTTGGTCGACACGAAGCGACAGGACGGGGAGTTGCTTACTGCACGAGACGAGCGGTCAAACACTACAATCTCTCGGCGGAAAGTCCCTCGGTTGTCGTACAAGGCTTCGGTAATGTAGGCTCAATTGCCGCTCGGCAGTTGTACGCCACGGGCTACAAAATCGTCGCCGTCTCCGATGTGCATGGTGGCGTGTACAACCCGAATGGACTCGACATTCCGCGTCTCTTGACGCACATAGCGGAAGCGGGAAGAGTAACCGGTTTTACACTGGCAGAATCAGTCAACAACAATGAGCTACTGGCGACTAAATGCGACATCCTTATTCCAGCAGCCCTGGGCAACCAGATCCGAGACGATAACGTTGCCAGTCTCAATTGCAAAGTCGTCGTTGAAGGCGCTAATGGACCAACAAGCCCTGAAGCGGATAAGTACTTGCACGAGAAGGGTGTGATAGTCGTCCCGGATATTCTCGCGAACGCAGGCGGGGTCACGGTCAGCTATTTCGAATGGGTACAGGGATTGATGCAACTCTTCTGGTCGGAAGATGAGGTCAACGAACGCCTCGAGCAAATTATGGGACGCGCCTGCGATCGAGTCTATGAGCTGTCATCCGAACGAAGTATCAGACCAAGAATGGCCGCCTTGCGGCTTGGTGTCTCCACAATCGCAGAAGCCAAGCGCTTGCGTGGCTTGTATCCGTAAAAGCTCGGCATCGTCTTTGCCTGGATCCTCGCGGCAACTAGCTTGTCGCGAGGTCTTCTTTTGCAGGAGCGCAGACCGATAACGGTTTAACCTCTCCTGACCATGACGGTCTCAACGTTTGATTTTGAAATCCAAGCGGTAGATATAGCTTCAACCCGGGAACAAGAAATTGTAGTCTATTTTTTGAAGACCTGTTCCTAGTATCTTCGCAGCGCACGCCACAGTTGGATTTTAGATGTTCAGCGGTAATAAGCCTCCAAGCGGTCAAGCTCAGCAAAAAACAGTTCGTCTGCCGAAACAGATGGCGATTCCAAGCTACGGGGACGTCCAGTTCCTCATGCAGGAAGCACAAAAGATGTCCGGACGAATAGTCGAGTTGCCTTTCTCGAGTACCGATAAAAAAACCGATTTTGTTCTTGCTGTCCGCTATGAAACCCGCGACATAGATCCGGAGCAAAGCATGGATCCGGAATGGTCTCTTACGGAGTACAAAGGTGGACCTCCAAAAATACTGTGGAGACATCCTTGCCGAGACATTAGTTTGATATGCAATTTTATTCTGCAAGCGGGCGGCGGCGATCAGCTGCAAGACATTATGCAGTCATCGAGCGCTCTCTATGGAAGCTCGTCTGAACAAGCCGGTTCGACTGGAGCCTACAATCCAGTGGCGACGACCAGCGGGCTATCGCCGACCAGGATGGTTACGCCTGGAGCCCCTCCGGCGCAAGACCCGGCAAACATCATATTCGAACCACCGAGATTGGGTGCGAAAGCCACTCTCGAAGGAGATCTCAACAAGCTTCAAGTTCCCAACCTGTTGCAATCAATCAATCTCGCGAAGATGACAGGACGGTTGGATATAAAAACCAAAGTCGACTCCTGTCAGGTTTTCTTCCAGGAAGGAATTCCGTTGCACTGCAACGTCAAGGAGAACAATGGCGACTCAGCGCTAACTGAGCTCATCACGTGGACAGCCGGGGAATTCAGATTCTGGCCGGACGAAAAAACCCAGGATCGAACAGTCAACAAGCGACTCGATGCCATCCTCATGGAAGGCGTGACGCTCCTCGACCAGTGGAAATACCTCGAAACAGCCGGGTTGAAGCAAGAATCCTGCCTGGTTCGCAAGAATGCCATGATGTCAGAACAGGAGCTCAGTGCCAGACTCGAAAAAGGTGCACCGTTACCTCTCGAGCATCAGATCGAGTTCTACGACATGATCGACAACCGTAATACATTGTCGGATCTACTTCGCAAGCGACCCATGCAAAAAAACCAGTGGGTACCGCTTCTGTTTAACCTGGTCAGCTGTGGCTTGGTCCAGATTACGGATCAGGCACCTGCCCAAAACAGACTGGCGAGACTAAAATCTATCGGCGTCGACGAGAACCAGTTCCAGAGCGTTATAAAGACGCTTACGCGCACCGAGACCGGTATTCTCAACTACTATGCCTTCATCTATTTTCTCGAGCAGGAGTATCTGCGCTACGAATACTTTAACCTACCTTTCTCGCTGATCGTATTCAGCCTGGGCATCCGCAAAGGCGGCGACGACAGCCCGGTTGTCGAAGCGCTGCAAATGATAGCTATCAGGAGAGCGATGCAACGTATCGGACTGGTGAAGCGTCAGATAGATGCTCTCGGACATTATGAAACCTTCGACTATGCGATCTTGCTGCCTAACACCAACGCCGCAGCTGCCGCAGCACTTGCCAATCGTATAAGCGACGTACTTCGCGAAGCACCACTTTCATCGGACATGGATTCGCGAGCTTTGGCGCTAGCTTTCGGAGTGGCAACAGTGCCAGAAGACTGTGTAGATCTGGACAAATTGATCGTGGCTGCAAAGAAAGCGCGAGACGAGGCTAAGACCGGTAAACGGCGCGTTGTTCTAGCACGAGATATTTTGATGCAGTCGAAGGACTGATTAGAATCGCCTTGCACCAATAAGATCGCAGCTTGCACTGTGTTTTCCCACACTACAAACGGGTTTTGTAAACCGCACACGCATAAAATCACTTTCACCGACAGCATGGAGAAAGTGCTTTGCGACAGTTGCTCTCGATGACAGTCGGGTCAAAAACCAAGGTCTGAAACTTGCCTGTTTGTCTGTATTTCCGACTATTGAACCTTTCAGACCACGACGGCAAAAGGCGCAGTGGGCCAGCCTTTTTCGAGATTAATTATCCTTGACATCAAACTTAACTGGTCTAATATAAGAGGTGCAGTAAATGTGCTCTGTTTTTTACTCTAGTTAGTCCACTAATAGCTCTAATCATTTTTTGAATGGCACTCAATCATGACCATTCTGCTAACTGGTCCGATGTCGCTTACACAGGCAACAAAATAGACAGTTCGGGTAACACCGAACCGATCAGCTGGGCAGACATAGAAAAAGCACTCGATCCAAATTTGGGTCGAAGAGCAGACGAACATGTGTTCAGCGATCCAAGGCAGCCCGCTGATACCGGCACGTCATGTCCGGGCGGTCCCAGTTTCAGTGAGACCCTGGAAGAGCCCGGCTCGTCTCAACAGCCACCAAGACTCAATACATCGTTGCTTCGTGTCCTGGGCAATCTCACCCAGAAGAAAGACACTACTGAGACAACTGATAGAGAGCGGCTACCCGCTTTCGACGAACCTATTATTGAAGCGAAGTCGGACATCGGCCTGGCGCTAACACCAGGGCAGGAGATTCATAAGCCCGGTCAGGTCGCAAGAGCTATTGTCAGGCTGCAGGCGGCGATCGCCTCGCCTGTCGGTCTGTTGGACTTAGCTCCGCCGCAACACACCGACGTCCCTCATGCCGACTCCATAGGACTGGCATTGGACGCATCGGAATTAGGATTTCAGCCGCTAGAAGCCCTGCTCCCACCTGCAACAGGGCCAAGACCGCGTTCGGCGATAGAACGATTGGCAGCACAAAGAAGAGCTCTACCAGAGCTTCCCCAGCCACAACCGCCGGTCGAGGTCGCCCAAAAGCCATCTGCTCCAAGAGAAAGAATTTCTGCAAGACCGACAGAGCGGACGTCGACTGAGCCGCGCCCACTAGACGATCCTTTCCAATACGTCAGCGGACAGCACAAGATCTTCAACGAGAAGTACGACGTCGACAACTGCAAATACGGACGAACGACCCACCTTCCCGATGGCAGCACAGTGAAGGTCCACACCGCCGCCGACAACTCGACCCTGAAGCGGACCACAGGGGAGAATGGGGCCAATTCGACCTGCGTTCATGACCCTTACGGCAGACTCGTGATCGAACAAAAAACCAACGAACTTGGAGAATGGGAATTCTCGCAGTTGAGCTACAACGATAGCAAAGGTGTGAGACCCTTCCCGAGCCAAAAGCTTACAATCTATTCCGATGGTTCAATGACCAAGTTCAAGTTCTCACCAATGGGCCATGTAGAATCTCAGGATCGCTACGCATAAGCCTCTCCAGTTAATGAGCGGCAACGTTCGATTTGCATATACTATCTCTTGAACGCGCCTTTCGGTGTCATATGAAAGTAGATAGTTGTAAAGCCAATGCGACCGTCATCAGTCTCGCTCGTGGCGACATTACTAGACAAGAAGTCGATGCTATCGTCAATGCGGCCAACTCAGGATTGCTGGGTGGTGGCGGTGTCGATGGTGCCATACACAAGGCAGGCGGACCTTCAATTCTGGAAGAGTGTAGAAAGATACGCGAGATTGAAGGCAAGTGCCCGTCAGGCAAAGCAGTAATCACCGGTGGTGGCAAACTCAAGGTCAAATACGTCATCCATGCGGTCGGACCAATCTGGAGAGGAGGATTCTCCAGTGAAGTAGAGACTCTAGCTAGCGCCTATCGCGAAAGCTTGAGGCTGGCCTCACAGTATGAGGCGAAGACAGTGGCTTTCCCATCCATCAGCACGGGGGCTTACGGATTTCCTACTGATAAAGCATCAAGAATAGCAATTTCAACGGCGCGTGAGTTTTGTGCGGGGAATAACAGTATTGAGGAGATCCGATTTGTCCTCTTCGATGATCGCACGTATCAACATTTTAAATCGGCATTAGAGGAGTAAACGGCAGCCACGCGCAGACAAACTTTTGTGTAAGCATCTGCTATAAACCGTGGAACAAGGACCGCACAGGTCAATATTGTTATAGTATCGAGATCGGGGCGCTTTTCACGAGGCGAGTAGGGTCCAGTGTCATCCATTTTTCGAAGATTTTCGGGCGGTAGCGCCAGGCTTGGTGACCTTTTAGTTCAGGCTGGCATTTTGACGCCGAATCAACTTCAAGAGGCTATGCGTTCGAGCCGCTCTAAGAAGCTGCAGATAGGACAAGTGCTCGTCATGTCCGGCTATATGACCTCGAGGGACCTGCAAATTGTCCTCGAAGCTCAATCGGCTTTGCGCGATCGAACCATCGACCTCAATCTGGCGATTCAGTGCATCAAAGTTGCAAGAAAGATTGGCGGAAATTTTTCCGATGTATTGGAAGACTACGACGCCTCCGCCGCGCAGAGAGCACGCACCGGCAAGCTTGGAGAGCTTCTCTCCGAAGCCGGACTGATTGGCGAAGAAGATTTATCAGAAGCGATGGAAAGAAGCGTTAACACCGGCATGCCTCTCGGTCGCATGTTGGTGCTCAACCGCATTCTTTCAAGCGAAGTTCTACAAAAGGCTCTCGAGATTCAAGTGCGTCTGCGCGATGAAGTGGTTACGAGAGACGAAGCAATCATGGCGCTCAGACAGGCAGCCGGTCTCGAAGGCGAGCCTGCACCCGCACCGGCACATGAAGAGAAAAAGCAGCCGGTGGTTAGGCTCGGCGAGCTGCTCGTCATGGCGGGTATTCTGAGCGAAACCGATGTTATGGACGCTCTGGAATGGGGTCTGGCAAATCAACAACCAATTGGTCATGTGCTCGTTTCGCAAGAGCTGATCTCGAAAGAGCTGCTCGATGCATCGCTGTTTTTTCAGACTGCTGTTCGAGAAGGCAAAATTGATGCGATGAAAGCTTGTGAGCTTCTGTCGGAAGTCTTCTCCACTGGAGTGAGCCCGGAAGAGGCTCTGGCGGACGCAGCTCCTACGAACCGCAAAGAGCTGGAAGTAGCGCCGATCACATATCAACAGCTGCTCACTCTGTCGAGAATAGTTTCTGATGCGCAAATAGAAGAAGCTTTTGATCTGAAGCGACATGGTGCAGCCTTGATTGGAAAGGTCCTGGTCTTGACCGGGCTCATGGATGTGCCGACATTGCAGGCCACTTTACGGTGCTACGGAATGGTAGCGAAGGGATATCTCAGTCCAGATGACGCCATCGTTTCACTGGATTATTGCCTGCACAAAAATGCCAACACGCCAATGGCCTTCGAACAAGCGCTCCGTGATCTGAAGTGGAATCCGGAGACCGGGCTGAAGATGCGCGGCGAACCCGCTGATGACACCACCTCCAGTAGCACCAAGCTCGATCAGATAGCAGCCGAACCGGTAAAGAAAGAAGAGGTTGCTCTGGCTCCTGCCGCGACGAAGAAAGCCGAAGCAGAAAAAGCGGAGGCGGACAACGAACCCACAGCGAAGAGTACAACAGCTGCCACAGCGGAGCCACCTCCAGTGGCGAAAAAGCTGGCAGATCTGGCCGCAGGCGTTAAAAAGCAGCCAGCAGAAGCAACCACCAAACAGACCAAATCCCAAGAGGCAAAATCGGATGCCGCGGACGGTGTAATCAACGAGAAGTCGAATGCCGAACCGACAAAGGTCAAGAACTCCAACAAGGATTCAAAGTCCGAACCCTCTCTTGCACGTGCATTGGCATCACTCTACGATGATGGCGCTGATGGCGATGATGGCGCAGCCGAACCAGCGCTAGATGAAGAGCCTCTCGCTGTGGAGAACGAGAAGGAATCAGCTCCAGCTGGTCTAAGAAAGCTTCTCGATGATTTATCCGATTCCGACGAACCTGCCGAAGCTAACAACAATGAGAACCCAGCTTCCGAAAGCTCGCTTGCAGATCTTTTGACTGATAGCCAAGAAGTTGAAAAAGTGGCCGGCAACAATAACGACAAGAAGCTGAGGAACCTGTTTGGAGATGACGACGACGACGACTTCATGTCATCATCTACGGAAGAAGAGGCGGTAACGAACGAATCTCTTGACTCTGATGAGCCTGAAGAAATTGCATCACCACAGGAAGTGACAGCGCTGGCTCCCTCGAATGGAAAAGACGACACTGAGCCAGTAGTGACTCCGGTGAAGGAAGAAACCGAGGTACAAGTTGAGCCAGTGCCAGAGCCGGAGCCGGAAGCGAAGAAAGTAGAGAGTGCACCACAACTCGAAGTTCCGGAAAGCCCGGTAGAAGCACCAACGGTGCCCAAGCCGGCAGTTGTCGCCGGGGAAGACGAGGAGGACATTGCAAAAATGTCCGCCGAGCAGCTCTTGGTCGAGATCATGAAGAGCGCCCAAAATCCGGATGCCAAACACGGTACCGTCAAGCGAGGAGGTCGCTTCTCAGAAACCATACTTCCCGAAGACGCCAAGGCCAGACAACTTGCAAAACTCGTTGGCAAAGAGTCTTCCCGAGATCTCGCGGAAAAAACTCAAGCATTCGACGGCAGCGAAGAAAACACGGAAGCGGCTTTCCAACGGCTGGCCGAGACATACTTTGAACAAGGCAACTACAAAGAGGCCCAGGTCATCTACGAACGAATGCTTGTCCATCGGCTCAACGACCTCGGACCGGACAACCCTCTGCTCGTTGAAGATTACAACAATTTGGCAATGACGTTGTGTGTGCAAGGTCGCTTTGATAAGGCCGAACCGTTCATGAAAAGGGCGGTACATCTTTTCGAAAGCACCGAAGCACCAGATGCAGCAGAACTCGCCGATTACCTGCACTCGCTCGGGACCATTCAATATAAGCTCGAGAAGTACAAAGATGCCGAGGAAATCATGCTTCGAGTTGTAAGCATTCGAAGAGATGCACTCGAGGATGATCACGAAGACATTGGTCGTGCGCTAGGCGATTATGCGAAGGTTCTGAAAAAACTTGGGAAGAATGAGACTGCTGAAGCGATCTACAAGAAAGCTCGCGAAATCATGAAGAAGAACAGAGATTCTTGACCTGACGAGAATATACGGCGGACCGCTACCGGCTGACCTTAGAGAAGACTCGCTTCAACAGTTGGGTCATGTTTTACCTGGCGCTCATTTGATACTCACTCGCCGCGCCTAATATAGATACATCATCAACACACGCATTCGAGCAGCGCTGAGGTTGGCACCAGGCATGATGCCTCCTCCGCGTTCCTTGAGTGAGACTGCAAGCCCCTTCGTCTATTCCTTCGCCGATCCAACCACCCTATTCACAAACTCCATTCCTGACGCAACAAGATGGGGAAGTAATCCGAGCTGCAGCTCGGATTACTGCTATTGGCAGGATCGCCGGTACAAATCAAACCTAACTAGCGAGCGAATTTGCGCAATGCTAATATGAAAACGTTCTAGCGAACGCTGAGGCATATGGTATTGAAACTAATCCCGAGCAAAGCAACTCTATCTTTCCTGGTGCTCATACTTGCACTCGCCGGATGCGCCAACGGTAGCCGCGATAGTACCGCAGTCGCCGCACAGAACTCCGCTAGCGCTAAGGACGCGTCCAAGCTCTATAGCAGCGCTGACGATAGCAAAGAACGAACCAAAGGACTTCAGGTCGCGTACTTTGCGGCCGGTTGTTTCTGGGGAGTGGAGGACGCCTTCAAGCACGTAAAAGGAGTCGTTGATACCACGGTTGGTTTCAGCGGCGGCATTACCGACAGACCGTCTTATCAGGATGTTTGTAGTCATGGCACAAAACACGCGGAGACTGTTCGCATAGTATTCGATCCGAAAGTAGTTTCGTATGGCGCTCTGGTCAACGAGTTCCTGGACATTCATGACCCAACGACAATAGACAGACAGGGAGTAGACGTCGGGGATCAATATCGCTCAGCCATTTTCTACTCCAACAGCGAAGAACAGAAGACAGCTGAACAAGAGATCTCCAAGTATCAGGCAAGCGGAAAAATTCACGGCAAAATCGTCACGGTCCTGGATAAATTCGACAAATTCTATTCCGCAGAAGAGTACCATCAAGACTATTTCGAAAGGCGCGGCGAGAGCGGATGCCATGTCAAAAGACAATAAACAAATGGATATCCAGAACGCCACCGCTGGGAGTAAATCATCTTTCTGCAACAGCCCGAATGGCAGAGCCACTGGAGACTGTAAAATATTTTGTGTCATACGGTAAGCCAAGCGGCTTATAAACTAGAAAGGAGCCGCTATGACACCGAA
>JAIERK010000188.1 GCA_019746975.1 Candidatus Obscuribacterales bacterium | reverse complement strand
GTCTGCCCTGATGTTGACTGGCTCTTCCGGTAGATCGAATTCCATACTGACTCCGCGGGCGAGCGCTTCGTGTACAACACCTTCGGCGGCAAAGTTCACGGCTTCGGTGAGGTCCATCAGTTCCAGCTGTTTTCCAATGTGCTCTTCAGATCGAGCGAGGCTCAGGAGTCTGTTGAGAAGGTGCGCCACTCTACTTGCCGCTTCAGACATCTGCGCTAGGACAGAGTCGATGTTTTCTTTCTCGGAATCTTTGATTCGCTCGGCATAGTCGACGTATGTCTTCAATGCAGTGACCGGTGTGCGAAGTTGATGTGCCGCGTTACCGATGAATTGACGCTGAAGTCGGATGTGGTCGTTGGCGCCGGCGAAAAGCTCGTTTAGAGCTCTTGTCACCGGAGCGAGTTCTGCCGGTGTTTTTCCGAGTTCAACGGGCGATAGATCGATTTTCCCTCTGGACTCAAGCAAGTGGCCTAGTTTTTCCAGCGGTGCTAAACCGTTCTTAACCCCGAGCCATACCGAAAGACTAGCTAGAACAACTAGTACCAATTGCGGTGCCAAGATGCTTAGAAATATTTGTTCCAGGAATTGCTGTCTATTGTCCAGTGTCTGTGCGACCTGCACCCAGATTTCGTCAGGACTAGGTTGTATCACAACCGATATTCTGCACATTCTGACCGGTTCACCATCTATGGTGGTATACCTGAATTTCGGTTCTTCGACATTACTGTCATTTGGAAGCGGGAGGTCTGCATCACCAGTCAGTCTATGTCCGTAGCTATCGGCAATCTGGTAGAAGAACTGATCCTTAACGTTGTGTCGCAGAATCGCCTGAGCCGCTTTAGGAATGTCGGCGACAACAATGCCCTCTTCGTTGCGGCTCAGTCTTCCAGCGATTGATTCCGCTGACTTCAATAAAAGCATGTCGTAAGATTCGTTGGCGAATTTTTCCGATAATCGGTATGCGACAAAAGCAGATAGTGAGCAGAGACAAACAAGTGGTACCAGTAACCAGAGAAGCAGTTTTCGTCTAATTGACCCTCTATAGGGTTTAGGGTTCGACAAGGAAACCGAGCCCCCTGATAGTCTGTAGCTTCAATCCAAACGGTTCCAATTTCTTTCTAAGCCGATGAATGACAATGTCGATTGCATTGTATGTTACCGATGCATCCCAATCACTTAGTAGTGATGCCAGTTTTTGTTTCGTCACAAGAGAGCCTATATTGTGAATGAGAATCTCGAGCACCGCATATTCTCTCGGTGACAGCTCGATCAGCTCTTCGCCTTTTCTGAGGACGCGCTTCACAGTGTCGAAGGACAATTCGCCTATGTCTACCGTTGTAGCGTTGCTGACGTTCATCCGGAGAAGCGCTCTAATTCTAGCTTCCAGTTCGCCGAGGTGAAAGGGTTTTGTCACATAATCGTTGGCGCCTAAATCAAGTCCTTGAATTCGCTCTTCGTAGCTGTCCCTTGCGGTCAGGATAAGAACTGGAACACCAATCTTGTTATTGCGGATGCGCTTCAAAAACTCCAGTCCATCAAGTTGTGGCAACCCGAGGTCGAGAATAATCAGGTCGTAAGGCTCGGTCTTAACCGCTGTCTCTGCGTGGATACCATCGCCGATACAGTCGACAACGTAGCCGCTGCCTCGTAATACTCGGGCGAGCGAGTCTGCTACCAAATCGTCATCTTCAACCAGGAGTATCTTCATCAGATCTGAAACTCAAAAGGCTCTTTCCACAGTTTAACCGATCAAAAGTCCAAAAAAGCTAATCCATCAGGGGTACAGGTCCTGATGGATTGAGCTTTATTCTCGATTGCGAATTAGTCTCCTGCTGAGAAGTCAACCAGTTCCAACCACTCAACCCGCTCTGCATCTTCTTCCATGTGGAGGATAATCAAATTGCTTTTTTCCATGGAATAACAGAACGGACAGTGTTTGGCACCATCTCGGGCGTGAAAAGTCTCTTCGCAATCTTCGCATTGATACTTGATGGGAAGGCTCTTCCTCGATTGTTTTGTTGCGTACATATCTTGTCTCCTCTCATCACTTTTCATGCTGACTGCGCGTTTGCCTTCCTTAACGTGCTAGTGTCATTTCGAAGCGGAGCTTGAATCAGCATATTTCCACCCTATCAGGGCAATTCTTTCAAAGTCTTTTCCGATTAGGTCAATTGCGGAAAAAGCTTGGAGAAAACGAGAGAGTGAGCTTTCTTGAGGCTTTTTACAGGAAGATGACTTTCGGACTTAACTGTTGATTGGACGCGCTCCATGTCGAAAAAATTAGTACTAGTTCTAGCGGGATTGTGCAAAGAAACAGAGATAGCTCCTTTCTCCATGCTGTTGATACTATCGGAATAGCGCCGATTGTAATGAGTAACAGCAACGCAGCAGTCGCGAATTCGTTGACTACTTGAATTTGCCAACAGTCTGGCTTGTATGCTGTGCCAATTTGATGCCGATACGTTACCGCAAAGAGGCTGAGCTGCGGAACTTACAGTAGCATGCAACGTAACGACAATGTCCGTGCTAGCCGAATCATTGCGATTAGGAAAGTCATAACCGACAGAATTGGATACGCGAGTGCACTCGGAAAAAAGAGCCAAAGAAAGTAGCTTGGAGATACTGGCCACCCAGGCTTCAGAGGCTATGGGGTGATACCAGTCGTGTGGAATGCTTGTGTAAGTTCCAAGCCACCGCCATGTACGGAGAAGCCGATTAGCATGATTGCTAAAATCATCCAGTGGCCGCGACGCGATTGCAATGCGAGATCTCGAATTGCGACGCAATTCAATCATACTCGAAAAGCGCATCGCGAAATCGACAGGTTTTCGTGTCGAGATAACTCAGTGCCGAGACAGCTGCAGCAGTTTGCTAACCGAATCACGAAAAGGGATTATGCGCTTGATGCTATCTAAATCGCGCGCTTGTATAAAAGTGATCGTTCTTACTCTGGTGCCATCCGATCAATGTGACCATGATGACGACAAGAACCGCCAGAAAAGCGACGAACATGAGGGCGTCCGAATGCCGAAGCAGCGTGTTGAAGTGAAATATATGGCTCATAAATAGCTCTAGGGGACGGGTGTAAATAGCCTAGCCAGATATATGAAAGCAAATATTGACCAATTGGGTAAATGGTGGAATTACTCGTTAAAATGGACGCTCGCGTCAAGGTCAATTGCATGTTGATCTGGGTAAACTATTTACCTGTCTGTGTTTCAGGCTTCGATCTGCTTGAGCAAAAAGGGCCATATCGTACTTTTGATATGACCCAAACCTATTGATATTCACTCTCGAAATGCTCTCTATTTCACCAATTACGTCCCCACAAGAGTGAGGCTGGGACGTGCATTCGCGTGATTGTGCAGCCTGGTGACCGGAGTCGGTCTCTGCCGCGTATCGTTGTCTCGAATAATGTCCAGGAAATACTTATGAACGCGCAGATCGTCAGTGATTTCCGGGTGGAATGTGGTTAACAGGAAGCGTCCCTGGCGTGCCATTGCGATGGTATCGCCGATGGTAGCCAGCACTGATACTGCTGGACCCGCTTCGACTATCTGTGGTGCTCGAATAAAGATAGCGGGAAATGGCTCTGCTCCGAGTTCTTTAATATCGAGAAGAGTTTCAAAACTGGCTCTCTGAGGACCATACGCATTTCGTCTAACGGTTATGTCCATTAGTCCCATCGATTTTTGGTTCATCGCTTCTATTCGAGAAGCGAGAACGATTGAACCCATGCAGGTTCCATAAATAGGCATGCCTTTGTGACCATAATCGCTAATGGTGGCGAAGACTTTTCCGCCGAACGCTTCGTCGAATTTGTTGATCGTCGTTGACTCTCCGCCAGGAATAATCAATGCATCAATTCTGTCGAGATCGCGCAGGTGTCGTATCTCTACGGTTACTGCGCCCAACTGCTCGACTGAGTGCTGATGCTCTCTGAAATCGCCTTGCAGCGCTAATACACCGATCTTCAATGTTGACATGGTTTCCCTCACTTCTAGCGTAGATTGAGACGCCATGCCGGGCTCAAGTCCCGGCATGGCTCCAATTCACTACCAACCGCGAACGGCTAGCTGTTCTTTCTCTGTCAGTGATTGCACGGTTCTTCCAACCATCGGCTCGCCGAGATTCTTGCTGACCTCTGCGAGTACTTCTGGATCGTTGAAATAGGTCGTTGCTTTTACGATTGCTTGTGCTCTCTTCAACGGATTACCGGACTTGAATATGCCGGATCCAACGAAGACGCCGTCCACGCCCAGTTGCATCAAGAGTGCTGCATCAGCGGGTGTGGCGATGCCACCAGCGGCGAAGTTGACTACAGGCAGTTTGCCTTCCAGCTTAACTTGCTTCACCAACTCATAAGGCGCTCCGAGATCTCGCGCGTAAGTCATGAGCTCCTCGTCCGGCATAACGGTGAGCTTCTTGATCGCTCCCAGAATTGCACGAGCGTGTCGCACTGCTTCGACGACATCACCGGTACCAGCTTCACCTTTGGTCCGCATCATTGCAGCGCCTTCGCCGATTCTTCTGAGCGCTTCACCTAGGTTGCGCGCGCCGCATACGAATGGGATGGTGAATTTCGATTTGTCGATGTGGAATTCTTCGTCTGCCGGTGTCAGCACTTCGCTTTCATCGATGCAGTCGACTCCGAGCGACTCGAGGATTTGCGCTTCTACGAAATGACCGATTCTTGCTTTCGCCATGACAGGAATGCTGACCGATTCGATAATCTTCGAGATTAGCTCTGGATCGCTCATTCTAGCGACGCCACCATCTGCTCGAATATCCGCGGGTACTCTTTCCAATGCCATTACAGCACAGGCACCAGACTCTTCCGCAATCTTGGCTTGCTCTGCGTTGACGACGTCCATGATGACGCCGCCCTTCAACATCTGAGGAAGAGCTTTCTTGACGCGCTCTGTCCCTACCTGCGCGCCCGAGTCCTTCTTCTCTTGTACTTTCGTAGCCATTTTTACCTCCAGTGTGTGGTGTCTTTTGGGATTGGGATCGGAATTTTGTTAAATAAACGAGTGAGAACCGGTACCCATCAAATGGGAGCGGTCGTTGGGTGTGGCGAGGGCAATATCATCCACGTATGCCTTGATTGCTTTTCCAAGCAGGCGAATTCCTTTAACGATCGTGGTTTCATCCAGTTGGATAAAACAGAGTCGAATGTATTCTGTTTGATCGGCAGATAGGAAGCACATGTCGCCAGGGGCGTAAGCGACACCTTCTTGTTTTGCATAGCTGAGCAATTCTCTGCTCGAAAGTCCATCAGGCAACCTGACCCAGAAGAACATGCCGCCTTCCGGCTTGGACCAGGAAATTTGAGCGCGTTTGCCGTTGCGATCCGTAATAAATCCGAGTTCGCGCTGAAGCGCTTTGAGCATTACGTCTCTGCGCGAGCGATAGGTATCGCGGACGGTGACAAGATGTTGTTCGTACAAACCTTCTTTTAGAAATTCGGCTAGTATCACCTGCGATATCGAATTAGTGGAAAGATTCGAGGCTCTTTTCGCCAGCACCAGGCGTGCCATCATCTCTGGAGGCGCGACGAGCCAACCAAGTCGCAGGGCCGGACAAAGAGCTTTCGAGAAAGTGCCGAGGTGAATGACGATATTTTCAGAACCTGGTAGCGCGCGCAGAGACGGCAATGGGGTGCCTTCGTAACGCAGGTCGCCGACAAAGTTATCTTCGAGAATCGGCACTTGATACTTGAGCGCAAGCGCGAGAAGCTTTTCTCTGCGCGAAAGGGACATCGTGATGCCGGTGGGATTCTGGAAGTTTGGTATTACATATATAAGCTTCGGGCGATTTCTTGTTAAAACGGATTCGAGCATGTCCAGCTTGATTCCTTCGTCATCGAGTCGAACAGGAAGGCACCGTGCTTGTCTGCTTCTGAAATTGCATGTTGCCCACAAGTAGGTCGGGTCTTCCGTTACTACCAGGTCCGCTGGATCGAGAAGAACGCTACTGACCACGTCGAGTCCTTGCTGAGAGCCGCATAGAATGAGAAGGCGATCGTCAGTCACTTCGATGCCCTGCATCCGAAGATGTTTTGCCACCTCTAAGCGTAGCTGTGGAAGCCCCTCTCCGGGGCTGTATTGAAAGAGTTCATTGGACCGACCTGACTCCAGAATTTGATTCAACACCCGCTCGAAATCCTTGTGCGGATATGATTCATCGGTTGGAATACCCCCGGCGAAAGATATCAAGTCACTCTGGCGTCCATAGTTGGCATATTCCAATCGGAGCAAATCGTGTGCCGATTGGCTTGCTTTGGAGTACTTTTCTGTCCAAGCTATGGGACTGTGTTGAACTTCGGCAAGCTCTTGTCTGTTTATCCCCGAGCGGACATAAGTGCCTCGACCAACGAAACTCTCAATGTATCCCGCATTGCTCAGTTCTGTATAAGCCCGCGATGCTGTTGAGCGGTCGATTTCCAGTAGTTGAGCCAGCTCCCTATTTGTCGGAAGCTTCGTGTTGACAGCAAGACGCCCGGATTCGATTGCCTCGCGAATACGATCATAGATGACGGCATACAGAGGCGTATTGCCCTTTTCCTTATTGATATCTCCTAGCAGGTCCTGCCAATTGATGCTCGTTATTGCCATTGTCTGTATGATTGTCTGGGTTGAGGTGATTGTCTGCAATATCGTAAGTGCAGTGACTTTTCAGCCCTTGTATTGTGAGCATAACGTGAATTGGCTGGAGTGACAATCCGGACAATTGATTAAATTGGGTTAGTTGGCTGGTTTGTCCAGCGGTATTCTATGGGTGTGAGAGTAGGCGTCTACTGCGACTGCCAGGGCTATTGTCCAGAGAATGAAGGCGATAACCATGGCAAACATAACGACAATTACAATTTTGAGCTGCCCGGTGAAGGTCAATATGGACGCCAATATTGCTACCAGCCAGACAGGGATGGAAGTCCAACCCAGCCATTTAGGCAACCCGAATCCGGCAATAATGGCTCGAGCCAATATCAATCCCCCCACCGCATAAAAGGTATTAGCCAGGAGAATCGATTGCGTGAGTGCTTGATTGAGGCTTCTCCAACCTTCGAGAATCAGATACTGCTTGAAACCGCTTACTTTCACTACCTGACTGCTGATATCTCCGAAATAGACCATGAGATTGCCGAAGGACTGCACATCCAGGGCTACCGCGATGACAATCAGCATGGTGGCAGTACTGAGCCAAAGGGTATCTCGGACTCGCAAGATCTGCTTGATAGCGAGGAAAAGGATAAGAAATGAAATAGCCGAAAGCCCTGAAAGCGCGCATGTAAGCTGCCATACTGTGTGGTTGCCGGCTACGAAGTGCATGAGCTGCACGAGCGAAAGCGCCTGCAGATCTCCGGCTCGGAATGAGTATATTGCCAGGAAAACAGCGGTCGCGTGGGAAACGGCTGAGGCAATAGCAATCCACTGTAAGTGCCGATACCGAGCCTGCGCAGACGGGTCGACGAGCTGATGAATCTCGTGCATCCCGGATTCGGAGAGTTTTTTCTCGAGGGAATCCCGCATGCTATCGGTCATTCCAGTCTCCTGTGTGCAGCGCTCACGAGATCCTATTACATTACCGCTTTCTGATTTCTTTCACTCCGCCCATATACGGCACGAGTACATCTGGGATTCTGACGGAACCGTCCGGCTGCTGATAGTTTTCCAGAATGGCAGCGAGCGCACGACCGATGGCCAGTCCGGAGCCGTTGAGTGTGTGGACGTATCGTGATTTGCCACCATCGGCAGGTTTATACCTGATATTGGCTCTTCTGGCTTGAAACTCAGCGAAATTGCTGCAAGAGCTAATCTCTCTGTACTTGTTTTGCGCGGGGAACCAAACCTCGAGGTCGTAGCATTTGCGAGCGCAGAAGCCGAGATCGGCTGCGCAAAGCACGATGCGGCGATAGGGAAGTTGCAAGGCCTCCAGAATTTTTTCCGCGTCTCTAGTCAGCTTCTCATGCTCATCTTCCGAGGTCTCAGGCGTCGTGAACTTGACGATTTCGACCTTGTTGAACTGGTGCTGGCGAATATACCCTCTCGTGTCCTTGCCAGCGCTCCCTGCCTCGCGTCGGAAGCACGGTGTGTATGCGCAGTGAAGGATTGGAAGGTCATCTTCCTGGAGAGTTTCTTCTCTGTACAAATTGGTGACGGGCACTTCAGCGGTTGGTATCAAATACAGCTCGTCATCGGCGCATTTGTAAAAATCGCCTTCGAACTTCGGTAGCTGGCCGGTCCCTATCAGCGCATCTCTATTCACCATCACAGGTGGAAATACTTCGGTGTATCCATTCTTGCTGTGTGTGTCCAGCATGAAATTCATCAAGGCGCGCTCAATCTTAGCGCCCATATCCACGAGAACAGTGAAACGCGATTCCGCAATCTTCACGCCTCTTTCGAAATCGAATACACCGAGTTCGGTGCCGATATCCCAGTGTTCACGGGGGTTTTCAATCTTTGGAATATCTCCCCATCGAGAAATTTCGACGTTGTCATTCTCATCCTTGCCATCGGGGACACTTGGATCCGGAATGTTCGGAATCGCCATGATTAGCTGTCCAAGCTTTTCTTCGAGTTCCTGGCGCTTCGGACCAACAGCCTCGTGTTTTTGTTTCAGTTCTTTCGACTCATCCTGCAGCGATTTTTTATCTTCGGCGCTGAGGGTGCTGAGTTTGGTTTTAAACGTTTCGGAAATCTCGTTGCGGCGACGATTCAAATCTTCCCACTGGGCATTTGCGGCACGAAACTCTTCATCAATTTGGATGATCTCCTTCAAAGAATTTCCGCCGTTGCGTCTGCCAAGGGCCTTTTCAACTTCGGTAGCGTTTTCTCTTATCTGTTTGATGTCAAGCATGATTTTAAATTGAACTATGTCCGGGTTCGTAGCGTCTTTAACTAATAGAATCGCCTGAGCGTTGTCTCAGGCGGTGAGTGAACTATGCATTATAGCCAAGCGACGTGCTGGATTTCGCCAACTGTGAGCGAGCATGACGGACTATTGCCAAGATTTTTCAGACAAAGATGACACCGACCAGCGTCGACGTTGGAGGAAGAATCTGGGCGCCATCGGCGAGACGATAGCCGCACGTTACTTAGAACACACAGGCTGGCAGATCGCCAGACGCAGCTTTCGTCATGGCCGATCGACTGAAGCCGATCTCATCGCTGTCGATCAAAGTGGCCTGAAGGCCGTAATCGAAGTGAAGACGCGATCTTTCAGAGCAGCAAGCAGAGCATCGACAAAATTTTCCTGGTATGAGTCGGCCGTTCAATCCATCGACAGAGAAAAAAGGCGACGACTCATAACTGTGACGCAGCGTTTTCATGCGTTGTTCGATCAAGGTACGTCCGGTTATCGTCTCGATGTAATTTTCATAGGGATTCACTCCAATCTCGTTGTCACTCTCAATGAATTACGGCAGGACGACTCGCACGAGTTTCACCAACTTGTTGCGTCATCGATTCGGGATTTTTTTGAAGGAGAAGACGATAAATTGCAGATAATTCACTGCCAGGAAGCGTTTGTAACGAAATCATGATCCTTACGTAGTTTCCCCAGTGTGCAGGCCTTATCGACATGTTAAGGTCACTTCAATTACTAGAAGGCCAATTTAGATATTCTTGTCGGAAGCGACGTTTCGAATTCGGAGGAATTCTTTCGGTGTTTGTTTGGAAAGAAAAACTCACAGTCAAAGAAGAAATTACGAAATTAATGGAGCTCGATTCAAGTACACGTGGGTCGAATCGCCGCGCAGTAGGCTTAGTGCCGTTCCCCATGAAAAGCTCTCAACGAGAGATTTCTGAAGCAAAAAAAGTTCGCTATCAACAGCTTTTGATATCAATTGAAGGAAAGCAAAGTACTTGCTGCATCAAAGTGGTATCACCGAAGCGCAAGTCGCGCTCGGCAATTCTCGTATTTAGAGGCCGTGTGCTCGGTTGTGTTTATGGTCGTAAGGATCTCGACACTCAGATTTTGGGAGCAGATGCATTTCAACCCTTCATAGATGACTTGTCATTGCAGGACAGTTTCGTTGACACATACATTTTGCCGGAGGACCTTGCTCTGGCAGCCGCCAGTCTTTTTCATGGTGAAGTCTTTCATCAGCCGGCCAATTTATCGGCAGGTGAGACATTCGAATACGTCCATCGCAATCTCTCCTGCACAGGGATGCCTGGTTGCATCGTGATCAAGCGTCTTGGTTCGGATGAAGTTTTTGCGTTTGTTTATATGTTCGGCGGGAAGGTCACCGGTGTCTTTACTTTCGCCGATGGATGGCTGAAGAACACATATGAGCAGGCCTCCGATCTCGTCTACCAGAACGTCACCGCTCTGGTCAGTGCCAGCAAGCTCAACGCCTGCAATGTGCAGGAGGTCTTCGAACTATCATTCGGGCTGACTGGAATCGATCGAAGTTTTGTTCATCGACCAATTATCGGAATGAGCGTCAATCTTTAAAGAACCATATTTAGTACCAAGTATTGAGGACTCATTGTGGCTTTAGCTGTGACGATTACTCGGTGGCGGCCGCAGGCAAGCCGACGCCTCCTCATCGCTATTACATAGTCCCGATAGGGCTCCGCCGCGCAGATTTCGAAATCCCAAATTGAACGTGTTGAGCAAGCTCTGTGCCGGCGAGGACCCCGGCGCTCAGCCGCGCGGATGTCGAATGAACGTGTCGAGCACGTGCCGGCGCGGATGCAGTGACTGTCGAGATATAGAGCCAGTCAAGAATGTATACTGTGCCGATCGTTCTTTCTGTGGGTTGATCATGAATGCCAAGAATGTAGTTTGTCTAGCCTTTGCCGTCGGCTTGATTTTGTCCAGCAGCCTTCCTGCGCTGCCAAAATCGGACGGCGATGAAAAGGGAAAGTTTGCGAGAATTTGTGATGAGTTCATGTCGGAGTCGCTTGCTCGTTCGCCGAGCACGGCCTCTCAGGTTGGCTATCACGTTCATAAAGACAAAACGACCAAGAAAAAAATCGAGCTGGATGCCTTGCTCGATGATATGAGTGAACCATTCATGCTCTCTCAAAAGAAGTTTTTCGAGCAGTGGCGACAGAGGTTCATTCAAGAGGCGCCGGCATCAACACTGAATCCTGAAGAACAGGCCGATCTTCAATTGATTACCGATCAAATCGCATTGAATCTGCTCGAATACGATGAGATCAAGAATTACGCTCACAATCCGACGGTTGCTGTCGAGCTGATTGGGTCCGCGCTTTTTCAGCCATTGACCTCGACCTATGCGCCGAAAGCAAAGCGCATGGAGCATTTAATCGCGCGCATTCAACAGGTTCCACGATTGCTTCAACAAGTGAAAGGCTATATGGATAAGGCCGATCCTGTTTATGTCAAAACAGCGATCGAGGAAAACGAAGGCAACGTCGAACTTATTGAAAAGACGATTGCCAAAGAGGTGGGTGACGATAGTAAAACTCGAGCCAAATTCGACAGAGTCGCGCCTGCTGCAATCGCTGCACTTAAGGAATATACCTCATGGCTCGAATCCGATCTCTCTAAGCGCCCCGATGCTGCGAGTTGGCGGTTGGGCAAAGATCTATACGACAAGAAGTTCAAGTTGGTTATGGAATCGGATATCTCTGCCGCTCAGTTGCTCGCGAATGCGGAGAGCGCTCTAGTAAAGGTGCGCAAAGAGATGCTTGAGATTGCCGAGCCGATGCACAAAGCGATCTACACCAATCATGGTGATCATAATGATAAGAGTGGCAAGGACCGAGAGAATCTGATCATAGGCGAGGTGCTGAAGAAAGTCTCGGACGATCGTCCTAACCGAGACGAGTTGCTCAAGACTGTCGAAAATGATCTGGATGGTATAAAACGGTTCATCAGAGACAAAAAAATCGTCAGTCTTTCCGATCGCGACAATTTGAAGGTAGTACCTACGCCGGTATTCTTGCGGGGAGTGTATTCGGTGGCCGGGTTTCACAGTGCTCCGGCGCTCAACCCTAAAGCAGAAGCGCAATATTGGGTGACGCCAATCGATCCTGGAATGTCCGATCAGAAGGCTGAGTCTAAGCTTCGAGAGTACAACAACTACACCCTGAAATGGCTGACTATTCATGAGGCTCTGCCCGGTCATTACATCCAGTTCGAACACCTAAATAACATCGAGCCTAAGTGGCGCCGACTGCTGCGTTCACTTTACTCCAATGGTGCGTATGTCGAAGGCTGGGCTGAGTACATTGCTCAAGTCATGATGGACGAGGGCTTCATGAAAGGCGACGATCGGGTCAAGCTCACCATGCGCAAAATCAGATTGCGTCTACTTGCTAACACCATACTCGATATCAGAATGCATACGATGAACATGAGCGACGAAGAGGCGATGGCATTGATGACAACAGATGCATTCCAGACTCAGGCTGAAGCCGAAGGAAAGCTAAAACGGGCGAAGCTGAGCTCGACTCAATTGCCTACTTACTATGCCGGACTGGTCGAGTGGCTCGCGCTTAGGGATAAGTATCAAGCTGCCAAAGGCAAGAATTTTGATTTGCTCGACTTTCACAATCGCGTCCTTGACGAGGGACCGTTACCTGTAGCGGCTGTAGGTAGGCTCATCATGAAGGAATAATCGGGCAATCTTAAGACTGTGTGGGCTGTTGTTGATTCCCTGATTCCCCAGGGGACGGACTGGTAGCCGACCATCTTAAAAACGGCCTAAACTCTCGCTGTACTGTAGTTGTATCCTTATAGAGGGAGTAATCTTGGATGACTACATCAATGATCAAATGTCCAAACACATCGATTTGGCCGCTGAGCGCAAGAGCGAATGCTGACCAGCACCTTGAAATTGGTGGGTGTGATGCGACGGAGTTAGCCCGTCAATTCGGAACGCCACTATGGGTGATGGATTACGATACGATTGTCCATGCGGCTGAAGCCGCCAAGCGCGGAATAAGTTCTTACCCGAAGGCGCAGATTCTATACGCTGGAAAGGCTTTTCTTTGTCTGGCGATGTGTCACATCGTGCGACGGCTCGGTCTTGGCATTGACGTGGTTTCTGAAGGGGAGCTTTATACCGCTCTGCAAGCGGGATGCGATCCCCAGCGGATTTATCTTCACGGCAACAATAAATCCGAATCCGAGCTCAACCTCGCCATCTCCAGGGGCGTCAAAATTGTAGTCAATGGACCGTGCGAGCTCAAGCGAGTCGCAGAAATCGGTGCTCGGCTCGGACTACAAGCTCAGATTCTTGTTCGAGTAACTCCCGGCGTAGAGCCCGACACGCATCATCACATCAAGACAGGTCAGGTTGATAGTAAGTTCGGCATCGAGCTATCAGAATTGGAAGAGTTCGTTGTCTTGGCATTGGCAAATCCGGAGTCCGTGCGTCTGACCGGTTTGCATGCCCATATCGGTAGCCAATCCCACGACATCCAACCATACCTGGCGAGCATAGACATATTAGCCGACCAGGCGTTGGCGTTGAAACAACGGCTCGATTTCCAGCTCGAAGTCCTCGATGTTGGCGGTGGTTTGGGAATTGCCTACACGAAAAAAGACAAACCCCTGCCGATTTTCGATTGGGCACAATCGATAGCAACTCGCACTAGATCGGCATTCGAAAAGCGCGGTCTGGAATTGCCTGAGCTACTCCTAGAGCCCGGTCGCGCTATCGTCGGTCCAGCAGGATTGACTCTCTACAAAGCCGGCGACGTGAAGGCGCTGACCAATGGCGGTCGCTATGTCGCACTCGATGGAGGTATGGCTGATAATCCCCGTCCCGTTACCTATAACGCAGCATATACCGCCGCTATCGCCAATCGACTGGACGCACAGGCTCCAGACTCGCCTACTACGTTGGTTGGAAGGTACTGCGAATCGGGCGATATAATCATAAAAGATGCAGGAATTTCTGCTGATACGGGTGACATCATAGCCGTTTTTGCCACAGGTGCCTACAATTATAGTATGGCATCCAATTACAATCGCACCGGGCGACCGGCATGCGTGCTTGTCCACGAAGGTATTGCCGAGGTAATTCTAGAGCGTGAAACCTGTGAAGACCTCCTTAAGCAAGACAGAGTGCCTGGATGGTTACTCAAGCGGTAGCCTGAGGGCTACGCATGGGTAACGATTTACTCGGCATTATCAATCCACCAAATTGGGAGGTACTCCTTCCGCTAGTCTTTCAGGTTCTGATCGTCAGTTATGTGATCGCCTGGAGTTGGCAGCGTATCATAGGAAGCCAGGCCGAGCGGCTTGTGAAGGGCGTCTTCGTAATTGCAGCTATATGGGGACTGGCCTATCTATTTCGCTTTACGCTGATAACATCGCTATTGCATACGTTTGTTCCGGTCGCGTTGATTTCGGTCGTTATTATCTTTCAGCCGGAGCTTCGGCGAGGACTCGGTTATCTCGGTCGAATGCAGAACCTCCGGATCGATTGGTCCCTGACCGATGCCGAAATGGAGAAGACGAAAC
>JAIERK010000250.1 GCA_019746975.1 Candidatus Obscuribacterales bacterium | reverse complement strand
CTACCACGAGCTTTACGAGAAGTTTGGACCACACGTAGCCGCCGCAGCTGTCGATGGTGACCATCAGGCCAGGGCCTTCAAGGACATTAAAGATGCCTATGAGGTTCTTATGAATCCAGCAGCAAGAAAAGAATACGACAAAAACAGCGATGTCTTTCGCCAGACATCTGATGTACGAGCTCTCTGGGGCAAGGTAACCAAAGATAAGAAAGCGGTTATAGACGCTCAGAAGCCCAAGGAAGAGCATGTTCAGATCCAGGCACAAGCGCTGGAGATGGAAATCGAAGTGAGCCTCAAAGAGGCTGTAAAAGGCACTCGAAAACAGATCATCATTACTGATCCGACTCCGTGTGAACATTGCGCTGAGAAGAAGCCGTTGGAGCGAATGCAGTGCGATTTTTGCCGCGGTCTGGGCTACTTCAATGTGGATAGAACTGCCGATTTCGAGTTTCCTCCCGGCCTTTATAACGGTCTGGAGATTCGAAAGCAGGGACAGGGTCGCTGGGATCTCCGAGCGGCCAAGTACGGCGATCTGATCTTTAAGATCAAGTTGCGTGATCATCCCGTTTTGAAGGTGATCGGCAAAGAGATAAAGCTGGTTGTTCCGGTAACCATTTACGAAGCAATGCTAGGAGCCGACATTCAGATACCTACCTCTACCGGTAAGGTGTCGATGAAGATTCACCCACTAACGCAGCAGGGCAGGATGTATCGACTAAAAGGGCTTGGACTGGCTGGTGCCGACATGATCGTCATCGTCGATGTTGTTATACCTAAGAAGCTCAGCGGCGAAGAGGTGAAGCTCTATCGTCGGCTGCAGGAATTGTCGATGGAACCGAATCCACGCAACCCGATGTACGAAAAGACCGAACACCTGCCGTAGGAATTCGCGCGTGCTAGCTTCGTCAATGGGTCGTGAGTCTGTGTGTAAACGTTCACTTGAGGACGTTTTGAGGCTGCTTTCGCTGAGGACCAGCGCAGAACATGCGGGGCAACATGTTCCGCAAAACGGCTCCTGATGGCGAGTCTTCCGGCACTAACGGGCTACGTCTTTTTCTGAGTTGTAAACGTTCACCGGCGGGCGTTTTGAGGCAGCTTTCGCTGAGGTCGGACGGCGGAACGTTATGCATAAAATGTTCTGCAAAACGGCTCCTGATGGTGAGTCTTCCAGTACTAAGTGCTTTGGTACAAATGCGGAGTGGTCTAAATTGGCTTCTAGAGTCGGTCTTGGATAAATTCTGTGGTGTCCAATCAAACAGGAAATTGTAAACTTGCTGGTCGATTTGAAGGGCGCTGGATGTGGCGGAGTCGACTTGATATCAAGGGTCTACGCATCGCCTTCTTGGCAACGATTTCTTAATAATTCGCGTGAGCTAGGAGTGGCTTGTGAAAGCGGATTGGAACCTGTTGGAAACCCTTGCTGAATAGATGTCAAAGGCAGTCGCCATGAGGTGTCTCAGCCCCGCTAATTGTCTGATCGGACAGGAAGGGATCGAGTTTTGATAATTTTCGGGATGTCAAGTATTAAGTGCAGACCCGCAAACCTCTGTCTGGTGAGGAGCAGGAGATTTGAAGTTGCACGAGAAACCTGCGAGATGATGCGGCAGGACTATTAAAGTGGGCTAATATCACCATTTATTACTGATTTCTTCATTGTTTGACCTTCTCGTAGTTTCTTAAGTTCTATCTGTCTTCTGTCCCTTCGCTGCGTTCGGTGTCTCCTTCCAACCCAGAACAAATTCCTTGTTCAACCTTTTGAACCCTTGCTCCGGCAAGTGAGGGTGTTCCCATATCGAGACGGGCGCTTTGACAGGCACTCTTCTCACACAAACATTCTTGCCTCCGAAAGAGGCTCTGTAACCATCTCGCGGCTGAGTTGCATTTCGCACTCGGGCGAGTTCTTTACTTTAGCCTCACTCAACAGAGGCGAGAAGGAGCAACAATCCTATGCGTAAGCCAACACTCGCGGCAAACCGCGAAGATGCTGCGGTGAAGATCGCCGAGCTCACCGGCGTCGATGTCGACTTGATTCGTCGTCGCATCGCCAACGACATTAAGGCTCGTAACGCCAACAAAGGCCTCGGATTTCTTTCCTACGCTGGTATCCTTCCTATCGATCTTCCAGATGGCACGCGCATCGTCGTGATTCCGGACGTACACGTCCCGGCTCACGACAAGCTGACCATCTGGGCCATCAAGGCATTCCTGAAGGATTACCAGCCGCACATCCTGATCTTCATCGGCGACGTCGCCGATGTGTTCGGTCTCTCCCGTTGGGCGAAGCCTCCGCGCGTCGCCGTCAACCAACAGGGTGAGATCGACGAAACCCGCCGACTGATGGACGCGCTAATCGAGATCTCCGGCTGCATCCATGTGTTCTACATCATGGGCAACCACGAGGACCGGATGATGCGCTACCAGAGCGACCCGGCTCCGCACGTGGGCGGCGTGCTGGACTTCGAGACTCGCGAGCCGATACTGGCCTTCCACGGCCTGTTGGGCTACGGTCCGAATGACCCGATTACGTTCATCTACGACCAGGCAGAGCGTGGTGGCTTTGGTGGTGCGCTGCTCCTCAACGGAGACATGAACCTCCACCACGGACGCATCGTGCGTCCCAAGCCCGCTGCCAGCCCCCGCGCTGACGCGGACGAGACGGGCCGTTCCACCACCACCGGTCACACGCACCGCGTGGGCATGACCGTGCGGCAGACGACGAAGGGTGAGATCCGAGCTATCGAGCTCGGTCACCTGGTGGACGTCACGCACCCATACATGTCGTACGCCAACCTGACCAACAACTGGCACGAGGCGCTCGGCATCGGTCGAGTTGTCGGCGGCAGGATTCACCTGCAGCCAGTTCCCATCAAGCAAGTCCTCGTCGACGGTCGGCCGAAGATGGCCTTTACCTACGGTGGTAAAGTCTATCGTTCGCCGAACCGCTAAGACGACTACCCAAGGAGATCATGAACATGAGTTCAAAGACCACTGCGGGTCGGCTTGCGCGCGCGAATAGCGCAGCGAACTGGCCGCCGCGAAGTGTTTTGACTGTGAGCGACCCCGACTTCCGTTGGGAGCGCACAGTTGCGCTCGACCTGCACAACACGCTGGTCGACTGGTTGACGCCGTTTGCGGAATTCTGCAACCTGCACTTCGGGCACGCCATCGACCCGAAGCTCTCGGCGTTCTACCACATGCAGATGGATCCGGACAACGCCCTCACCGGGAAGGAGTTCCTCAACGCCTTCGTCTCGTTCGCTCGGCGCTCGAAGGGCGGCTACGCTGACGTGAAGCCGTACCCGGAGACGCTGGCCACGATCAAGGCCATCAAGGAAGCGGGCATCAAGGTCGAGGTCTGGAGCTGGGTTCCCGGTGCGTCTGAGATGCGCATCGACAACAAGGCGCAGGGCTACGGCACTGGTATCGCGCAGCGCGTTACCAGAGACGTCGTGCGGAAGCTGGGTCTCGACCCCTCTACCGACCTGTGTTTCGTGACACCCAGCCAGAAGAAGTACGACATGGCGGACCGTCACATTCCGCTCATTGTCGAAGATTCCGGGGAGACCGCTGTCGGTGTGGGTCAAATGGCCCACGCCGCGCTACTTGTGCCGGAGCCTTACAACGAGGCGATCAAGGCACCCAACGTTCTCCGACTCGACTCGCGGGAGCAGATTGCTCCGACCGTCATCGACTTCTACAAGAAGCTCGATGAGGCCGGGCTGCTCCTCTAACCCGAAAGTGAGGAAATAGGTATGCCACGTTCAACTTCCCCCAAGCGGGTTACCGTGAAGGAAGACCCCAAGACATCTCTCGCCGAAGCGGGCATCTCGCCGATGACGCTGAAGGATGGGATGCGAGCGGTCGCCATCGCGCACATGTACTACCCGCATCACGACCGCTCCATGGTGGAGCTGGTGCTTCAGTACCTCCGTGACGTTCGTCCGGAGGTGGTCTTCCTCCTCGGTGGCATCATCGACGAGGACTCGTTCAAGCAGTTCAACGAGGTCGAAGAGAACTACCTGCACGACTATCCGGACACTCCCGAAGTGCTGGAAGCGATGGCCGCGGGTGGCTTCGAGGACCAGGTCCTCAAGCTCGGCGAGATGTGCGGTAAGTTCATCGAGCAGTTCCAAGTCGCGTCCGGTGGCAAGGTGATTTACATCCCTTCCGCCACGCACCTCTCGATGCCCAACGAGATTCGTCTGATGGAGTGGATCCAGCAGACGAAGAGGACCTTGGACGCCTGGTCGGTGTCGCACCCCAAGGCGACGGAGTACCCGTCCGACCCGTCCATCGCACTGCCGAAGAAGCTCGACGTGTTGTTCAACCTGCACAACAACCCGATGGTGCAGGTACAGCGCTACGGCTCGGCGGTGCTGCTCAACGACAAGACGCTGTTCATGATTGGCGACTTCCGTCGCCGACACGGTGCGGATGCCTCCAACGTCGAGTGGGAACAGCGCGGTTACAACATCGTGCGGTCCTTCGACGGCAAGGTCGCTTCCGGCTACCGCACCAGTGCGGACCACACGCTGCCGGGCTTGCAGCTGCTGTTCCAGGAGTTCCACGAGGTAGGCTACCTCTGGGACCCGCGTCGCATGGGTCACCTCCGTGACTACGATCGGCGCGCGAGCGGATTCTTCACGGGCATCATGGTGCATGGCGAGCTGTTCGGCCAGTCCATCCCGGTCCTCCGGGGCACGGACGGTCGGCGCAGCTTCGTCGTCGATGACCGTGACTACACGGAAGCGGAGCCGGGCTGCTTGCCCAATGGTTCCGAGATTTCGCTCGAACCTCGGGTGATCCAGGCGGGCGATGGCGAAGACCAGCGCAGGATCAAGACCGCTGTTCCGTCGGAAGAAGAGGCTGAAACCACCGAGGCGAAGCCGAAGAAGCCGAAGGCGGCAAAGAAGGCGAAGAAGACAACGAGGCGTAAGCCTCGTGAGTAAGCGTGAGTGGGGGGCGCGCTCTGCCGGGAGTGCTCCCCACTTGGTGCTTCAAGACAACAGGTCTGGAGGGTATAGCCAGAGTTCGTCCGGAAGGATCAGACTTTGCGCTCTACCCTCTGGGTCGGCGAGAAGTAAGGCGAGAGCCTTGCGGCAGTGCGAGGATGTAGCCAGGGCCCGAAAAACTCGGACCTTGCGCTGTGCCCTTGTGTTAGCCGCTCCAGGAGGCGTGCCCGTCGTCCAGTAATTGGACGACGCGGCATGCTTCCTGGCTTTTCGCTTTTCACCCAAGATATGATGGGTGATAGTAGAGTAATTCGATCGGTGCTTTTGGGTCAGTGCGGGACGCTAAGAGTGGCATCGGGAGCTGCTTTGGGGAACTTGTTGCGACGCCTGTTCTGTCAATCGTCCTTACCGAGATGTTGGAACGTCAACGAGTGAACGTCTACTGATCGGTGCTTTTGGGCTTTCCGCATAAAAGTTGTTATGTCGGCTAGTGGAGCTGATTACCAACTATTGGTAGAGTCCTGCGTATGTGATCGAGTGCGTTGTGCTATTAGTGCGAGCGCTTGGCATCGCCGAGGTTGGCAATAATCGGGCTATCTGAGCAACAGAAAATCTAGTTCTATTGATTGGCAAAAGTGCGGTTTTGTATTGTGACTGCACTATTGCTTGGTACTTGGAAAGAGTTTGAAGTTAAACGGCCCAGCAGTCTGAATGCGTTTACCGATGATTGAGTGTGATTGATTCTGTTGCGTTAGCAAGGGCTCGATCAGGCGACATCGAAACTCGGACCTGTACCAGTCAATCTTTCCCAATCGATAATCAACTGAAAGGAGCAAGCATGAAGGTCTTCGTACTCGTCTCTTACGCTCGGCCGAGCGCTGGGGCAAACTCCGGAACGATGCGCTCGCAAGAGGTCGGCGTCGACGCCTTCAAGGTAGACTTCAGCCCGGAGCGCGACAAGGCGCTCTTCGACTTCCTTGAGACAGCCCAGGTTGGAGAGTACTTCAACAGGGATGGCGGCATGTTCGTGTTTCGAAGCCGCTAACGGATCGTTGACCCGCTGATTTTGCGCTGCCTGAGCGGTTGTTGCCGCGCTGGTAGCTTTGGCAGAGTAGTAGCTTTTCGACGCTGACAGGAAAACGGTATTCAACGTTTCCTGTCAGCGTTTTTTTGAACGTTTACTTGCAGACGTTTTGAGGCAGCTTTCGGTGAGGAAAAACGGCAGCACATTTTGCATAACATGTTCTTCAAACGGCTCCAGAGGCGAGTCTCCACGTCCAGTAGTGACTATTTGCACTCTGTCCTAAATTACTAAAAATGGTAGTAAAAAAATTGCCTGGCAAATCGCTCGGCGGCGCCCGAGCGATTCGTGGGTCTGAGAGTTATTGGCACTGTGACCGGGGCGGAGTGTCACAGTGCGATTCTCCAGACTCAATTTTGTTTCGTGTTACCGATTACTTCCGTGGTCGGTTAGAACAGGAAGTACCGGATGGCGCAGTTGCCCAGCACCATGATAAGCGCGGCGGCGAACGCCGAGCCGAATCCGCGGACGTAGAGTACGTCCTTCAGTGCCGCCGATGTGCATTTGATCGCCAGTGCGTTGATCAGCAGTCCGACCAAACCGAAGGTCAGGAACTGCAGCACGAGCGTCATGCCGACCGTGAGCAAGGTGAGGGCGAACCAGAGGATGGAGTTGGTCAGACCGATGCAGACCAACACCAACAGCCCTCGGAAGAATCCGCCCTGGCGTACCATGACACCGCCGCCGGTGAGCGCCGGCACGGCGACGAGCAAAATCAGGACTTGCAGCGCGAGGCTGATCAGGAATTCCATGCGTGTCTCCTTCTTGTGGACCGCTGACTCTGCCATGCTTGGCAGAGTCAGCGGTTGTTGAGCATCTGTCGGGTTGTGGTACACAGCCGCCCTGGTTGAATCGGGCGGCTACAATGGGTTGATTCCAACCTGGCGGCTGCAAGCGCCGCTCAGGTCGTCCGACTGATCAGTCCTTGTCGTCGGTTTCCCCCTCGACCTTGGCTTTTGCTGTCGGTTCTGGGGTGGGCACCGCCGGCAGTGGCACGATCTCGTCGAAGGCGCTCTTGATCGAGTTGTGCTCGTTGCGCGTCAACTTCCGGAGCTGGTAGAGCACCTTGCCTGTGACGTTGAGGATCTTCAGCGTCTGCTCCCGATACGGGTGGGCCGAGCCGAGCTCCACTTCGATTTCGCGCATGACCTTGGACTCGATTCGGAACAGCTTCCGGATGCAGCGGACCACCAGCTTGTAGCTTTCATCCGAGAAGTCACCCGCATCGAAGCGAGCCCAGGCTTCATCGAACTCGCGACGGGCAGTCTCTCGCCGGGTTTCCCACTCGCGCTTCGCCTCCTCGAGGACGTACACCTTGAACCGGCGACGCGCGAAGAAGGCGCCGACCGCCCCGACGACACCGACGAGGATGTAGCCGATCGTCCAGAGGAGATGTCCTTCGTGACGGTACTGCGGGTTGCCATCCTTGACGACGTCGCGACCGTCCCACGTCGGTGACGTGAAGGGCTCGAAAGCGGGGATCGCGATCAGATGGTCCTCCATCGACTCCTTGACGCGATAGAGCATGCTGACCTTGAGCGTGAGCTTCTTGGCTGCAGCCATGCTCTGAATCTTGAACTTGATCGCGACATTGCGCGAACCGTCCTTGAAGTCGCGGGTCACGATGGTCGGATTCTCGACGATCTCGAAGTCGCCTTCGATGGCTAGGCTATGCAGGTCGATCAACGTGCCCGGCTCCTGGTGGAGGTAGAGCTCGATCGGAATGACATCGCCAATGCGCCAGCCGAAGTCACGCTCGTACTTCGCCACCACTGCTGGTGCTAAGGGAGTGGTCGCTCGTTGCGCCTGTCCGAAATCCGGCCAGGTCGTGCGGTCACCACCAGAGAACCAGACGATTGCTCCAATCGACAGCGCTGTGACGAGGACGAGCGCGCCGAGATTGATCATGAAGTTTTTCATTCAAAACCCCTTCTCTTTACGCCTGTCGGTCACGTTGGTCGGGACCGGAGCGGTTGGTTGCGGACGGGTCTTTGCGGAACTTGTACTTGAGCAAGTTGTCCCGCTTGAGCGTCCTGGGAATGAAGAGTGTGGCGAACAGGAAGAGCGCCGCCAGCATCAAGGGATACATGAACAGCTCCTGTTCACCTTCCTTGCGCGTGACGTCGGCCTTCGAGATCAGGCTGCCGATCTGGAAGTCGGATGGTTCGACTACGCGCAAATAGCGGCCGCCGGTCATGTTGCGCAGAAGCAGGAGGGTATTCTCCTCGAGCTTCGACGTCACGACCTGACCCTGGTGCTCGTAGAATTCCTGCCGTCCGAAACGCCCCTGGTCCGACTTGGAGAGGAGCTTCACCGGTATGGGCGATCCAATCGGCTTGCCCAGCCCGACGATGATGAACTCCACGCCGCGCTTCTGCGCCTCGGCGATGGCGGCGTGCAGGTCGGGCTGTGCGCTGTCGTTGCCGCCGTCGGAGAAGAGCACGATCACCCTGCGATTGCCTGGTTTGGAGTCCAGGTCGAACAGGGTGTTCGCCATCGTGATCGCCTTGGCCAGATCCGAGTTCTCACCCGGAGCGCTACCCATGATGAGAGCTCGCTTCAGCATCCAGTCGAGGGCGAGCATGTCGTCGGAGAGGAATGCCATCGGAAAACCGGTGCCGGCGTAGGTGACGATGCCGAGCCGGTTGTAGTTGAGCGAGGGCACCACATCGGTCAAGATCAGGTGCCGAGCCATGTCGAGTCGCCTGCCTTCGGCATACGCCGAACCGGACATGGCGCCCTTGTAGTCGGGCACCGCCATGCTGCGGCTGACGTCGACAATGGAGATGACGTCGATTGTGCCGTGTGGGAACTCCGCCGTACCGTTCTTGATCGACGGTCGTGAGAGTGCCACCACAAGCAGTGTCAGACCCAGGACCAGGCAGATGCCTTTCGCCACGTAAGTGCCTGAGCCGACCAACTCGGAGAGCCTCCCGAAGAGGCGGCGATCGCCGAAGTCGTTCTGGAAGCGCTCGTTGCGCCGCCAGGCAAACCAGAGTGCCAGAGCTGCGATCGGTGGAACCGCCACCAGCAGCCAGAGCACCGTAGGGTCGATAAGATGCATGCTAATCTCTCCTTAGATGCCCTTCTTGTTGTTGGAGGGGTTCTTGGATGGATCCTTGTTCGGATCGTTGGAGCCGCCGCCGCCGCCCTTGCCCAGGTCTGGGTATTGCTGCTTGAGGCGCTCGAGGTTGTACTTGGCGTAGAGATTGTCCGGGTCGAGCTTGAGACAGTCTTCGTACGCCGTGATCGCTACGCGAAACTGCTTTCCCTTTTCGTTGACCACACCCAGCATGAACTGGATTTGCGAACCGAGCGCCTTCCTGTCGGGAGGAACGACGCCGGTATTCCGGGTGAGCTGGTTGAACGATTCCGTCAGCACCTCTTTGGCGAGCTTGTGGTCATCTCGCTTGTAGAGCTGCAGCCCCAAGTCGTATAGGGCCAGCGGACGGTCCCCCACGGGGGCTTTGTACGCTTCAGCGAATCGTTCTTGCATCATCGGACCGGAATAGGTCGCCAGCCGGACGATACCGAAGAGTGCGAGCAAGATGCCCACCACTACGGCAACCGTCATCGCTGGAACAAGGGAAGCACGGATGAGCTCTTTCGAGTTGATCATCGTTGGGTGCTCCAGAAGTAGGGGCAGCGAATGCACCCCGCCCAGTGCGAGGTGCGCTTCAGCTGCTTGTTGGACGGTTACCGGTTGAGGACGAGAGCCTCGCCGATAGTACCAAGAAGAAGGAATCCGACTGCCGCGTATGCGAAGTAGAAGAACAGCTCTTCGCGATTCTCGGCGGTCTCGACCGTGACAGTGGACTGCTCCATCTTGTCGATGGTGTTGAAGCATTCCTTCAGGTCGGTGGGGTTGTCAGCGCGGAAGCCCTTTCCGCCAGTCGCTTCGGCGAGGCGGGTGATGTCCGACTGTTGCTGGGATGAACCGACCACCACCACGTACAGTTTCAACCTGTACTTGGCCGCGAGCGTGGAGAGTCGGTCGAAGGCGCCGCCGTAGAGGCTGTCTTCGCAGTCCGTCACCATGATTAGCACGCGCGTGGCGGCTCGTCCCATATCGTCGAGATGCTCGCAGGCCGCATCGAGAGGACCGGGGGGCGAACTGCCGAAGTTGGTGCCGCCGCCCAGACCTTCGTCGGCGAAGTGAATTTTGCGGTAGATCATCTTCAGGTCGTGCGTCAACGGCCAGTGCCAGTATTGGTCCGTGTCGAAGACGAACAACCCGATCCGGTCGCCAGCCTTGGCGACGAACCGGTTGCGGATGAAGTCCAGCGTAGCTGCTTGGGCATTGTCGATGCGGCGCTGCCCGATCTCTCGGGTGTAGCCGTACTGGTCGGGTGTGCCCTGACCAGGCTTGGGCCTGTCGGGACGACCGGGGAAGTCCTTGTCCAGTTCTGTTTGTCCGACGACACTCTCTGGAGGCTTGCCGAATTGGCCGGCCATGGACCCTGAGATGTCGACCCCGATGAGGATGTCTCGGGACTTGAACGACTGCTTGGACACTACGTGAAGCTTTTGCGGTCGCGCCAGAGCGATAGACAGGGCTGCAAAGCCGATTGCCAGAAGGGCGACGGGGATGACGTGCAGAATCCATCCGTTCGAGGCTTGAATCCTCCGCGTGTTCGGGAAGCCGAGATAGCCCTTATGCCGTGCGATGAGCCAGGGAAGTGGCACAAGTAGCACGATCAAGAGCCAAAGGGGGTTCGCAAGTATCATTGGTTTCCTTTCTTTGGCTGGGGAGCCTGGTAAAGAGAACTGGGATTGAGCGGTGAACCAATCAACCCGTTAGCACCACTTACCGATTTCTCATCTCTCTTCGTCAGCGAAACTCAGGCCACTCCTCGACAGAGGGCTGGCTCAGGGGTGAAAAATAGGTAAACGGTGCTAGAGTTACCGAATCATGAACAGAGAGATAAGTGTTCTTCTAAACTAGTTCTCCTGTTTCTTTGATGACAACTGCCTTTAGTTTAAGAATAGCTAGGCTTATGATTTCGCAGGCTCCGGGATGTCAAAAGATAATGTCTTGGCATCCCGAGAATGAAGGTATTTCCCTTACAGGTGCTGTTGTTCGGGTTCCTTCGCTAGCTTGGCCATTAGCTAACGTAAGCTCTCTTTCATACTGAGTATTTGGATCTCAAGAGGCGCGTTTTCACACAGTTGTTTTCATTGGGTGCGAAGATGAGGAGCTCATGAGGGTTCTCGCTATCTGAAAGGTTGATGCGCTTCAGGTCTGTCTTTTTCATTCGCCAGTTTCGTATAAATTCAGGCGAGCGCCAGGTCCAGCCTCCATTAGAGGCGAAGCGCACAAAGTGATTTTGCCCGATAGTCTGGGTAGAGAGTTAGATGTGACCCTGTCTTGGCTCAGCGCGACAATAGATGCCACTCGATGACAACAACAGCAACAATTCCGGCGCCAGTCTGCGTCTGAGCAAACTAAATCATAGACCTGACAAACATGACCTGGATGTCGTTCTGGTGCAAGCAAAGAAAAATACCAGCGCCATAATCGAGCTGCCATTCAAGAGCCAGTCTAGCCCTACGTTTGTCTTGAAGGTCTCATCTTTTTCCGGAGATGAAGACACCAATTGGATGTTGTACCAAGGCGAAACCGCTGATGCGGCTGTTCTCTGGAGTTTTGACAGTGATGATACAACCCTCATCGAAAGTTTGATAGCTGCTGAGTGCGGTTCCGATCGAAAAGTGACCGCAACTAATACGAACAGATCTCTTGTAGTATCGAATTTTGATGTGACAGAGCCGCAACCAGTACCCAGAATGGCATCGTCTTTGGTGGCGAATGTTGACCTGCCTGCGCCGGTGGAATGGGATCAAGACGAGCTGTCTGAGCTGGAGAAGCACCTGACGAATCCGGAGACCGGTTTGTTTACTTCGACCGCATTTTTCTACTTCCTCAGCCGCGAGTTTGCTCGTTATGAGAGTCTCACTAGTCCGATGGCAGTGATTGTTTTTGAATTGCTGGCCAATTATGGTGGCGACAAAGTCATGCCAATGCCGGAGAGAGCGCTCAAGGAAGCCGTCAAACGCTTTCGTACCATCATGAGAAGTGTCGACAATATTGCCCACTACAAGCAGAGACAGTTCGTATTCCTTCTGCCGGGAATGACTTCCAACGACGCTGTCCAGTTTGGCAAACGCATAGAGAAAGTGCTTCTCGACGGACCTTTGCAGCCGGGGTTGGACAGCAATCAGGCGATTCTGCTAGCTGGTGTGGCCAGCATTCCGGATACATGCGATCATCCAGGCATCGTTCTAGCTGCTTGCGAGAAGGCGCTTGGTCAGGCGAAAGAGCGCAAGACCTCGTTAGCACTATTTCCCAGCTTGGCTAATCGCTAAGTCGTTTTGAGAAATCGGTGCTGGTATATGGCTCTAACGTAGATTTCCCCAATATTTGCTGAAGTGCTTTCTGACTTCCAAGACGCGCTCGTCAACCTGTTCAGGCGATTTGTCCGAACTTATTGGATTTTGTCCTGAGACTACATCTGGTATCACGTATGAGGTCTGAACTTGACCGGCTTCCTGGGCATCCTGGGCATTGAGGATTTGCATGGTTGCCAGCGCGGATTCCGACAGGGACTGGGTGTTGTACCCACCTTCCAGAAAGCAGACGACTTTGGCACCGGTCATGTCTCGCAGGTCGGCAAGTCGCTGCGAGAGCATCGCAAAACCTAGAGTCGTCACGCGTTGCTGAGATAGCGGGTCCATCTCATGGGCGTCATAGCCGGCCGAGACCATGATGAGATCGGGTTGGAACTCTGCGGTCACCGGTTTTACAATTTGATCGAAGGCTGAAAAATAGCCCCGATCACCGGTGCCCTTGGGCAGAGGTATGTTGACGTTAAAGCCTCGACCTTCGCCTTTGCCATCCTCCATGAACCAGCCGGTATCGTAAGGCCAGAAAGGATATTGATGCAGCGAGAAAAAGAGGACGGACGGATCGTCGTAGAACATAGCCTGGGTGCCGTTGCCGTGGTGTACGTCCCAGTCGAGGATCATAACGCGTTTGGCGTTGAGCTTTGTTTGCGCGTGGCGGGTGGCGACAGCGATGTTGTTGAAGAGGCAGAAGCCCATCGGTTTGTTCTTCAGGGCATGATGACCGGGTGGACGTACTGCTACAAATGAGCAGTCATGGATGTCGTCGTTGACGGATTCGACTGCGACTAGCCCGGCTCCGGCTGCGAGCTTAGCTGTTTCGTATGTCTCCGGACCCATGTAAGTGTCGCCGTCCAGCTTGATAAGACTGTTGCGCTTTTCCGCTACCTCTGCGTTTTTCTTGAGCGTCTCGATATAGGCGGGTGAATGCACTGAGGACAATTCTTCTTCTGATGCCGCCCGTGGTGTCAACTGTTTGAATTTGTCGTCCAGCGCTTTCGATTTCAGCATTTTGTCGATTGCGACAAGTCGAGCCGGCGATTCAGGATGAGTATCCGGAGTGGTGTGATCTCGAAATTTCAGATCGCGGACCAAAGCTAATCTGGACATGACAAAAACCTTCGTGTGAGGAGCCGGACAATAGGCTCTGGAAGTTCAGATCATAACAAAGAATTTTCAGTGAGTGATCGGATTTGTCTGGTTGCAGAGCTGTTTTCTCAAAAATGGGCTCGGGTAAGTTACCAGTTTGTGATATTTCGACACTACATTATGAATAGTAAGGTGGAGGGAGTCGTATGAGTCTAGCGCGACAGTTTGGATTGGAACCGTCACAGTCGACAACGGTCGACGGCAAGCCCTGCCTGGCGGCCTGTTTAAAATCGAGGGCGCAGTTGCAATCGTCGGCGGTGAGTATGAAGGCCGATGATATCAACGATAGTCGGGTGGTCCAGTCCAACGACGGGAGTATTTCATTCGTCGTCTATGTGGACACGACCAACGCTCTGGCGGCTTGCAAGAGTGTTATCGAGGAGAAGGGCTTCTATCAGGCGGAACTCTCGGATGCGTCTGTTTTGATTGTGCCCCGAGACGGCAACTCCCGCGGACATATCGGCTTCCAGCTTTCAGTCGAATGTCATGATGATTCGCTGTGCATCTCACGAATTACCTTCTCAGCTCCCAGAACTTATCTGGTTCTGAGCTCTCGTGAGGTAGCCGCGTGGAACAACAGTCTACGTGATTTGTTTAAAGCAATCGTGGTGAAGTGTCAGTGAATTCTTGTCCTATCGGCCGCCACTGTCGGCGGTGATAATTTACTAAATACGTAATGCGGTAGTAGAGCAAGCGGAGACATACCTATCGGCACAATCCCGGTCGGCAAGAACGATTGGCGAGACAAATAATTTGATCTCGGTCGGTCGTTTGG
>JAIERK010000136.1 GCA_019746975.1 Candidatus Obscuribacterales bacterium | reverse complement strand
AAAGTGGTCCACTTTTGTGGATTTGGCAATCGAAAATGTTGCCACTTGAAGACCTGAAATAAATCTCTATTCAACACCGCTAGTGGTGTCGGCAAATAGAGACCATCGCCACCGGCAGAGGAAAAATGTTGCACTGGCTAGCATGGCCGGTGGTAGTTTCCGGTGGGTACTTTAGAGCGAGAGAAATCGCGCTTTCTAAAGTAGTCGCGCGCGCCGTGGGCGAGAAACCCCTAAGCAGGAGATATACAATGCAGAATCGCTCCACGCACAAACACGAGACAGAGGATGTTTGCCACCAATTGTGGTTAGTTTACGCCCAGTTGAAAGATGCGGAAAATGACCCGGATCGACGACTTGAATTGTTGAGTCGGTCACGAGAAGAGCTCGGGCATGGTCTGAATCATTTCGGCGCAGCTGCTCGGTTCTTTGCCGTCATTCCTTAGAAAACAGGAACGCTGCTCGTTGTGGGTTACGCTCCCGCACGATAATAAAACGCGACATTATGTCCTACCGGTTAAAAATCGGAAAGCCTCGTGTTTGTATATATCAGTCTGCCACGATTACGTCATACCGAATCGCTTAAATCGTACACGGGAACAGGATTATCGTGAAATAAGTACGCCAGCTCTAGGCTGATCCCCGAACACCGACTCTTCATCGGTTGGGCTGGCGATCTTTTCTTGAAGGACGCCTTTGAAGGAGGCGAATCAATGAAGTACGAATCAATTCGTCCGTCATTACATTCCATAATAGTGCTGTCACCAGAAGACAAGAAAAGGACGAAACTGACTATAGAACAGCTCCTTGAGGAAAAATTGACGACGGACCAGTGGCAAAGAACCGCGACCGGCATGAACTTTCAAGCCTGGGATGATGTGGCATGATGTTTATTAGGAAAGAGGCAATACTATGGCGGAAATCAAAGGCTGGTCCTGCTGGGAAAACCCTCCAATTACCTATGAAATTGATATTGATGAAGATGCGGTCGGCGAGGGCGTCGTTTCGGGATATGTGCGTTCGCTGAGTACTGATTTCGGCGTTTTTGGCGCATTGATGCAGAAAATTAGTGCAGCTCACTATCAAGACAAACGCATCAGGTTAAGTGGCAGACTCAAATGCGCGAAGGTTGTCCAGAGCTGCGGCCTGCTTCGGTGCACATTTGTAGCCAGTCACCTGAGAAAACAAAAATGGTGAGGCAATTTCTCGTAAAAATGGACTATTACTCGATCGCGCTATTAACACTGCTCTTCCAAATTGCGGTGCTAGTCGCGGTCTCTGATACGGCCGCTGCACAACCGAAGGAACCAACAACATTGCCAGGTCCGTGTTTGGAAGAGCGCAAAAAGATTTCGCAGTATCTGAAAATGGCTCAAAAAGCAGGTGTTGGTATAAGCCCATACGAGACTGCGCTTCGAGAGATAGACGCAAGCATAGCCGCCGGCGGCGACGACAAAAAGATTAAGGACAAAGTCGATCGACTTCTAGATTCGCTAACCCAGCAAGCTAGAAATCTCAAAACGCTTAAGGCCTCATCAGACGGAAGTGCTCCTCCTCTCGGTACGGATGTCGGTAAGCCAGTCACCGAAAAGGCTATGGAAGTCTTGCTATTTAGCCTGGTGAACCAACATCGACGGGAGGCCGGTTTGCCTGTTATCACTCCGAACGCGCATCTGGCAGCGTTAGCGAAGGCTCATGCATTCGACATGGTGCGTAGAAACTTTTTTTCTCACACTGATCCAAACAACCGAGGCTTCAAGGATAGAATTGCTGGTGTGAAAAGGCGTCATTTATGTGAAAACATATCTACGGTTCCTTCCCACTTTGGCAATGGCTTCGGAATGGTGAGACAGTCCGACAAGGGTCTGATGAATTCGCCCGGTCACAAGACTAATATCTTGCGCGCGACCAACTTGGTCGGCGGTGTTGGTGTCGTATATGACACCAAAGGCGGAATTAAAGTTTGTCAAATTTTTGGCGCAAACTAAAACTCGACGTTCGACTTTACTTCCATCAAACAGTCAGTTTCCACGCACAGCTGATGGCGGAAGCATTCCATACAATCGCTTCTGACTATCAAATCGCCGAATACTTGATGTGGCCATGGTATCGAGCGAGATCAAATATAGCGTTAAGGGACCCTTATTCACCCTACTTTGAACGTTGGAAGCCTGGCGCCACCTGCTGTTTGGAATTACCTGACTCTCTAGCAGAGTACTGCAACCAAAGCAATTTTCTCGAATAATCAAGCGTCGAAATCATCCGGTTTCTCGTCCCGTCGATGATGACCACCATTCGCCAGACGTGAGACAACCGACAGTGAACATTTTGCTTCGATGTCAACGTTGACCGATGATGCCAATGTTTAAACTGGCTCTGTGCCGAAATGGGGACCCACCTTATAAAAGGTCCCTTAAATAACCAAAACCATGATTAAAGGATATCGCACTATCCTTTAATCACCAGAACTCTCCTTAAAGCGAACTTGAACAACTACGAAGAACTCAGAAAACTTCCCGACAAAAGCAAGACATTCAGAAATGAAAGTGAAATCGTTAGCAGCTCCGTTTGCTTTGTTCGCCTCAGGTTCATGCATTTACTCAGTATCGTTTGAACAGATTGATTAATTTCCTACATTTTTTTAAGACTGCGGATATTTCGCAGTCTCTTCGACGATGATAATTCTATCGGCACATTAGAGGGGTGCGTCGCGCGACAGACCCCGAAATCATAGAGATCTACGCTTACAATCTCCAGCACATCAAGACAACAAGGTTATGTCTTTCGACTTCGATTCAATCGAATCTCTGCGCTCCAAACATCCGGCTTGGAGACTTCTTCGTGCTGATCAGGCGCCATTGATTATCGCTTTTCTTCATCGCGTGTTCGTAAAAGAAAACGTTCGAACCGTGTCGCAAGCTGATCTGGCAGAACGTCTAGAGGACGAGATTTTCGCCATCAATGATAGGCTTGGGAAGTCGGAATTTCCCAAGTCGGCACTTAGCTACTTAAATGACTGGTGCGCTCCGGAAAAAGGATGGCTCCGAAAATTTTACAAGAAAGGTTCGGACGAACCACTTTACGACCTCACTCCGGCAGCCGAAAAGGCTATCACGTGGATTGTCAATTTGTCGGATCGATCATTCATCGGCACGGAATCGAGACTGTTAACGCTGTTCGACTTGCTTCGACAAATGGCGGAGGGGAGTGAGTCAAACCCGGCGCTGCGCATCGCAGAGCTTCAGAAGCGAAAAGAAGAAATAGATCGAGACATTGAACGAATCAAAGAAGGTAATCTTCCGATTCTCGACGACTCCGCGTTAAAAGACCGCTTTCAGCAATTCACATCGACAGCTCGAGAACTGCTGTCGGATTTCCGCGAAGTCGAACATAATTTTCGTGGACTAGACAGGCAGGTCCGGGAGAAAGTGACTCTCTGGGATGGGGCGAAAGGCGCTCTTCTTGAAGAGATTATGGGTCAGCGCGACGAAATTGCCGACTCCGATCAAGGACGGAGTTTTCGAGGCTTTTGGGATTTCCTGATGTCCGGCAGTAAGCAAGAAGAACTTTCTAAGTTACTTGACAAAGTGTTAGCACTACCTGCAGTATCATTGATTAATCCAGATCCGAGGATGCGACGAGTTCATTATGATTGGCAGGAAGCTGGAGAACACACGCAAAAAACAGTGGCATTGTTGTCTCAGCAACTTCGTCGATTTCTAGATGATGCTGCGTGGCTTGAAAACAAACGGATCATGGAAATTTTGCACGGCATCGAAGCAAAGGCTCTGGCACTGCGATTAGAGCAGCCCGTAGGCGATTTCATGACAATTGCCTCGCCCGCCTCTGAAATAGAATTACCGATGGAGCGAAAGTTGTTTACTCCGGCAATTAAGCCGCGAATTAAGGCGCATGTCCAAGACGCCGATGAGTCCGACATCGATGCGTCGGCATTGTTTCTTCAGTCAATCGTGGATAAGGACGCTCTCGCTGGTCATATTCGGCGATCGCTGCAACAGCAAAATCAAGTTACGTTGAGCGATCTAATTGCTTCTAAACCACTTGAGCATGGATTAGCGGAACTCATGGTCTATCTTCAGTTGGCTACAGACTCATTCGAGTCCGTCATAGATGAGGACTCAACGGACGTGACCAGTTGGTTTTCCGAAGAGGGTAAAGAAAAGACTGCGGTAATCCCGCGCGTAATTTTCGTGAGGTGAAATGAACGAACTGGATTCAATTTCTTCTGCAACAGGACTTAAAGAAAATTGTGAGTTGTCATCACTTATGATTGCACTGCTTAAGGGTGTGATTTACAAGGAATCAGACGAACATTTATGGAATGCTTTGGTTCAGATGCAAGTCAAAGCTCGAGATTACGCGGCAGTGCTTAATCTTGAATTGGTGCTCGATGAATCTGAAGGGTACGCATTTTTCAGATCATCAATCGATCAAAGCGAAAGTGATACCACTAGGCGGCCGCGCCTGATGGTGAGGCGACAATTGTCATTTCCCCTGAGCTTACTGCTTGCTTTACTGAGAAAAAAACTGGTGGAATTTGATGCCAGAGGTGGTGACACACAGCTCGTTCTTTCGCGTGAAGAGATAGTCGATCTTGTCAAAGTTTTTCATCCAGACGGAACGAATGAGACTAGAATTTTTAAGCAGGTGGACGCACAGATCAACAAGGTTATCGAACTCGGTTTTCTCCGTGAACTAAAAACATCACTAGCCAAAGAAAAGCTATTCGAAGTGCGCCGAATATTGAAGGCATTCGTGGATGCCCAGTGGCTCTCCTCTTTCGACGAAAAGATGGCACAGTACAAAGACCGTTTGATGCGCGACAATGGTGTATTCGAAGATGACTGAAGCAGAAACTCAAAATCAAGAATCCGAGATTTCCACAACCGATGCCGTCGGTTCCGGATTCCGACTGCAACGGCTAGAACTCTACAATTGGGGAACATTTCACGGTCAGGTGTGGAGTCTACATCTAAACGGAAGAAACTGTCTGATGACAGGTGACATCGGCTCCGGCAAATCAACCGTAGTTGATGCCGTCACGACACTTCTAATGCCGCATTCGCGCGTTGCATACAATAAAGCCGCCGGTGCGGACAGCAAAGAGCGCAATTTGCTTTCCTATGTGCTGGGGCACTACAAGTCAGAACGCCATGAACTTACCGGAACGGCAAAAGCTGTAGCTTTGCGCGATCAAAATTCTTACTCGGTGATTCTTGGAGTTTTCCGCAACGAAGGTTTCGATCAGACCGTGACACTTGCTCAGGTGTTTTGGATGAAGGACATTCAAGGCACACCGGCTAGACTGTTTGTCTGCGCCGAGCGCGAGATGTCGATCTCCTCTGATCTCGCAAATTTTGGCACCGATATTTCAGGACTAAAGAAGAAACTACGAACGGCGGAAATTGAACACTTTGATACTTTCCCTCCTTATGGTGCCTGGTTTCGCAGACGATTCGGAATTTCGGGTGAGCAGGCGATGGAATTGTTCCATCAGACTGTGTCGCTTAAGTCTGTTGGCAATTTGACGGAATTTGTTCGTACTCATATGTTGGAACCGTTCGATGTAGAATCACGCCTCAAGGCTCTGATCAATCACTTTGATGACTTGAATCGATCCCATGAGGCTGTGTTAAAAGCCGCACGGCAAGTAGATTTGCTCACCCCGCTAGTTGACGACTGCCGGAAACTTAGCGAAGTAACTTCGGCTTGCGAAGTTCTGCGAAAGTGTCGTGAAGCATTGAAGGTTTATTTTGCCGAAATAAAAAGAGACCTTCTCAAAACTCGACTTGAAAAACTTGAAGCTGACCTGACAAAGCAGACAGCTACAGTAGCCAGACTCAAGTCTCGACTTGATGATTTGCGGCTGAACGAAAGTGCATTGAGGCAAAGCATTCTGGATAATGGTGGCGATCGAATCGAGCGGTTGGCTGATGAAATTAAGAGACTGGAAGGAGAGCACTCTCGCCGCAAGGATAAGTTCGGACGATACTCAAAATATGTAGAAGTTCTCGAAATTTCTCCGGCGACCAATCAAACTGAATTCGACGCCAATCAAAAACGATTCGAAGAAATCGCTCAGAATTCTAATCAACGAGAGGCACTGCTCCAAAATGAGCAGACAGAAACGTCAGCTGCAATGCTTCAAAAACGCAAAGAACACGATGAAATCTCTCATGAAATAGAAAGCTTGAAGTCGCGCCGCAGCAATATTCCACGACGGCAAATCGAACTCCGTGCAAGTCTCTGCGATGCTCTAGACCTGAAGGAAAGCGACATTCCGTTTGCCGGTGAGTTGATTCAAGTTCGCGAAGATCAAAAGGATTGGGAAGGAGCGGCCGAGCGAGTGCTCCATAATTTCGCCTTATCCCTACTCGTTCCGGACGAGCATTATGTGGCAGTAAACGATTGGGTGGACGGGACACACCTGAAAGGAAAGCTCGTTTATTTCCGAGTCAGGGATAACTCGCAACAAAACAGTCAGAATCTACATCCGGATTCGTTGGCAAAAAAGCTATCTATCAAGCCGGATTCAGTTTTTTACGATTGGTTGGAGGGCGAGGTGGCTCGTCGCTTTGACTTTGCTTGCTGTAATACGCGCGAGCAGTTTCGGCGGGAATTGCGCGCGATCACGCAAGCTGGTCAGATGAAGAGTAGAGACAATCGGCATGAGAAGGACGACACTTTTCGAATCGATGATCGCAGTCGCTACGTGTTAGGTTGGTCGAACGAAAATAAAATCAATATCCTTAAATCTAAGTCCACTGTGATTGAGAGTGAAGTGCATCGCCTGGTTGATGGAATAACTGCGATAAAAACGGCTCTTGATGCAGTACGAAAGCAATTAGACGCTTTAGCAAAATTGGAAGAATGTCCAGAGTTTCAGGAGATTGATTGGCACTCTATCGCCATTGAAATTGCAAAACTGCAGGAAGACAAAAAACATTTGGAAGCCACCTCAGACGTTTTAAAACATCTGACTACGCAGTTGCAAAAAATTCAACAAACCATAATTGAAGCTGAAACAAAGTACAGCGACGGTCGAGACGAACGCGTGAAATTGGAAGAACGAAAAAGCACCGCAGTTTCTTCAATCGAAGACATAGACGAACAACTAGCAAGTCCGGATAGCGCCACACACTTCGATATGTTCAATACTATGGATACGATGCGCGCAGATGCGCTGGACAACCGTGATGTTACCGTAGAATCGTGTCAAAATCGCGAGCAGGACTATCGCTTTTATCTTCAAAGTCAAATCGATAATCTTGATAAAAAAATCTCACGGCTGCGTGAGAACATCACGCGTGCAATGAAAGACTTCAACAATACATATTCACAAGACACACAAGAGATTGATGCGAGCGTGGAATCCGGTCCTGAATATGAGCGAATGTTGAAAACATTGCTGGAGGACGATCTCCCGCGCTTTCAAGCAAGGTTTAAGGAACTCCTCAATGAGAATACGATTCGCGAGGTCGCTCAATTCCAGTCGCAGTTAGCTAGAGAACGAGAGCTTATCAAAGAACGAATTGAGAAGATCAACGAGTCACTAACAAAAATCGATTACAACGAGGGCCGCTATATAGTTCTTGAACCGCAGGCCACCCAGGATGCGGAGATACGCGAATTTCAGAGTGACCTGCGCTCGTGCACGGAAGGCTCGTTTACCGGTTCTGAGGATGACCAGTATTCCGAATCGAAATTTATACAAGTCAAATCATTGATCGAACGATTTCGTGGAAGGCAGGGACAGGTCGAACAAGATGAACGCTGGACCAAGCGAGTCACTGATGTGCGTAACTGGTTTTTCTTCGGAGCATCAGAAAGGTATCGCGAAGATGATAGTGAGTTCGAACACTACTCAGACTCCGGTGGCAAGTCTGGTGGACAAAAGGAAAAACTTGCCTATACGATCCTGGCGGCCAGCTTGGCATATCAATTTGGCTTGGAATGGGGAGAGAGACGGTCTCGCTCATTTCGTTTCGTAGTAATCGATGAAGCATTCGGTCGAGGTTCAGACGAGTCGGCAAAGTTTGGTTTGACGCTTTTCAAACAATTGGAATTGCAACTACTGGTGGTGACCCCCATGCAGAAAGTCAAAGTAATCGAGCCTTTCGTTAATAGTGTAGGCTTCGTGCACAACGATGGCGGCCGCGCATCAAAGATAAGAAATATGACGATTGAAGAGTATCACAGAGAAAAGTCGAGACTGCTTCGGAATGAATTGGACTAGACCATCGGATATAAAACTACAAATAAATAAGTGGTGGGATCGGGGTGAACTTCTATCCGAGTTCGTGACTGGAGAATCAAGTTTTCCTCGAAAAATTAAACTAAAGGTGCCTACTACTCAGGAGCTTTCCAATCGTTTTTCGGAAGTGAAAAGCTGGATTGACGACCTGCGAAAAATTCCTAATTGCTCTTTTGAAATGAGAGACTTCAATCATCGTATCCTGGGGAGAAACTCACTGCCCGATTCTGTCATTGTCAGCACCATAGATGATGCTATAGCAATTATCGGAAAACGAACGACTGCGTCTAAGTTTCAAAAACTCGCAAAGCTTGTTCAAGAGATGCAGCCGGACTTGATTGGCTGGCTGAGTCAGCGTCCCCATCGCGCGCTCGAACACGAAGATCGACTTGAAGTCTTACTACGGATCACAAACTGGGTGCGCGCCAATCCGCGTCCTTCGATTTATCTTCGTCAGGTTGATATTCCGGGTGTGCACACAAAAGTAATAGAACAGAATCGAGGGATACTGTCGGAGCTATTGGATCAGCTCCTCCCGGCTGACGCAATTGATTTGAGATACAGCACAGCTAGTCAGTTCGAAAAACGATACGGCTTTCTCGACAAGCCAGACCGAGTGCGTTTTCGTATTCTAGATCCAACTAAAGCGCTGGTACCCAATCCCTCTGGCAATCAAGATATTACGCTTGATATAGACAGTTTCGCAGCGCTCGATCCCAACATCGAAAACTTATTCATTACTGAAAACGAAGTTAACTTCCTGGCGTTTCCACAGGTCGAAAATAGTGCAGTGCTTTTTGGGAGTGGCTACGGCTTCGATGTATTTGCACTCGCGCCTTGGCTGTATAAATGCCGAATTTTCTACTGGGGCGATATAGACACTCACGGATTCAATATTCTGAATAGTGCAAGGAAGTATTTGCCTCACATCCGCTCGATCTTAATGGATGAAGCAACGCTGCTAAAACACAAGGAAATGTGGGTAAGCGAAGCGTCGCCGCATTCCGGAATTGACCTTCAAAGATTGACCGAATTAGAACACGAATTGTATGAAAAACTAAGAAGTAACTTTTGGGCTCCAAACGTTCGGCTTGAACAAGAAAAAGTTGGATGGAAATGTCTTGAGTCGATTCTCGAAGAATTGGCGGGCATTGTCGATCAACCAAGCGACGTCGAGTCAATTGAACGCACAACAAGCAGCGGCGCGGTACCAATCGAGCTTGGGGACATTGATATTCGCGAACTATTCCAACCATCGAAATGCAACCTGCGAGTTTACCTTCGCGCACATCAAGACGCTGCTCATCAAACAGTAAGCGTTACTCATCCACTAGACGAGTTTTTTCAACGACAATTTGCGAAATTGACCAGCATTTGTCGAAGTCGCTTCAACGACCTGGTCGATTTCTCTGAGATTGAGTTTGAAAACAGAGAATTGTTAACTGCGAAATCGATTGTCAATCACCAGCTTAAGCATATGTACAAGCCACTACTAGTGGTGCGTACGAAACTGAACGGAACAAACATGGTTTTGAAAGGCGAGCCTGACTTTCTCATTAGAGAGGGTGACGACTTTATAATCCAGAACGTCAAGCTGGCGCATAGTATTTCGGAGGCTGACCACGAGGAGATTATCGTCGAGTTGCAGTTTCACGGATGGCTGCTATCGATGATTGCTGGTCGGGCGCCTTTAAGACTCGAAATCCTTTCAGGAACAGGCAAAACTCATATCATCAAATACGATGGCGGCAGTTCTGCTCTTAGAGCTTTGGTAAAAGTAGCCAACCTTCGCAAACTCGAAGAGGAACCGTATAGTCCTGTAGGTTGGAGCAAATGCCAGGACTGCAGTTTTCGAGATTATTGCTGGAACCGCGCGCGGCTTAATCAAGACGTCTCAATGTTGCCCAATGTGGACCAAAAGATGGCGCGAATTCTTCGACGCAGTGGCGGGTCAACAATAAATTCGCTTCTGCAAAACTTTGATGAGAAGAAGCTTCAATTATTGGATAAGAGTACTTCAAAAAAAGGTGCGCAAATCGGGAAGCGTGCCACCATGATTTTAGATTCGGCCAAAGCCTTTGCCGAAAGTAGACCAATCGTCCGGCGAAGTCCAAGTCGATTGCCTGAGTCCGACAACTTTGCCGTTATTGATTTCGAAGGTGTGCCGGCCTTTTACGGGCAAGAGGACATCGTGTTTATGTGGGGCTTGAGAATGTTTGGGACGAACCCCAGTATCTACCACAATTTCATCGCCAAAGACAAGAATGTCACGAGTGATAGCGACGCCTGGTTTTCTTTTCTGCAGCGTGCAAAAGAAATCTTCGATACCCATGGAGATGTTCCATTCCTGCATTATCACCATTACGAAAGGAGCGCTCTGGAAAAATACCTCATGCGGTTTGGAGATCGCGATGCGGTAGCCGTGCGAATTCTTAAGAACATGCTCGACGTGCTACAGGCCCTGACTCAATCGGTCGCTTTGCCACTACCAAGTTACAGTTTGAAGGTGGTTGAGAGGTACTTGGGATTCGCAAGAACGCAAAGTGAGTACGGCGGCCAATGGGCAATTGCAAAATACGTTGAATCAATCGAATCATCTGATTCTGCAATTAGCGAAGCAATGCGCGACACTCTCGATCAAATCTCCATCTACAATAATGAAGACATTGATGCCACATGGGCAGTGTTCGATTGGTTGCGAGTTTGTAGAAACCGCATGGAGTGAGCCGATTCGTCACGATAAAGATACAGAAGCGGCTTAATTGCTTTACCGATTTGGAGTTTTTCGATTCAAGAGCTTTGGAGTTTATCATGCAAGAACCCACCTATATTCGCAAACACTGCTTATGCCTGGCGTCATTTTTGTTTTTGCCTTCAAAAAGTTTGCCGCTACTTTGCCGCTACCTTTGGATGAAGTTGGAAAATCGATGACGGCTCGATCTGTTTACCACTATATACGGTGCTTACTAACAGTAACTGAAGCTATTTCAATATTCACCCAGATGATGCCATCGCGCAAATTGACGTATCGAACCCTTCGATCCGAAATTCGCAAAACTCATAAAGCTCAGAACTTTACTTCAGAAGCTCAGGTTCCAGAACTTTGGATTCCAGAAGTCTTGCCATCAAGCTTTATGCCTTTTTCGCTAATTAGTACCGCATTTTGTGCGCGAACTAACATGCCGAATACGAACGCTATAGTGACCTGCGCAGTTATCATCGCAAGGTCGAGATACGGCTTGGTCATGAGATTGTTTAATAGAACATCGCCTTGCCGCACCAAAACATCGCGAAATTCTTCATCTATACTATCCAACTTCACATTCACTGCTGCAAATTGAGCGGTATCGTGGACTGTTTTATCCGGGTAAGCTAAAGCGGCAATCACTGGTTGCGAGAGATCATGTATTCGTTTCAATTGAGAAGAATACTCGCGTGTGATAGTCTCCGAGTGTTCGCCTCTCCAGACGGAGGATAATTCGAACTCCGAGTCCAGATTTTTACCTGTGGAAATCGACCATGCATTCAATGACGCTCCAGGGCTTTCCGAATAGCTCTTCAGAATTTGCTAGGCGTTCGAGAGTAGCTGGTCAACCCTATGTTCACGGTCCTTCAACAGGTTGATTCGACTGCTTTCCGATTCGAGATTTGTCCTCCAAATCGAGACTCCTACGAGTAAGGCAATTGCGCTCGTCTCAATAGCAATAAGCAGATTCAGCTTCTTCACTGACGCAGACATTTCTTAGCTCCAGGTTCTGGAATGTGGATTATTGATTCTGTGGTAATTATGCCGCAAGGATACTCCCGATTCAATGTCTTCCCACCAGAATCGCCGCCGTCTCAGTCTAAGGCTCTGGTCCGCTTCCCAGAGTTAGACCAGACAGCCGGTAATATGTGTAAAACGCAAAATTGGACAAAGAAGCCAAGGTTCAGGCTGGCGCCGGTTCTCAAGGTATGGTACAGTTCAGACATCGCTTGGAGGTCCATATGAACTTGTCGCTGGATCCGGAAGTTCAGAAACTGATTGACGAACGGGTAAAATCGGGGCTGTACGCCACTCCCGAGGATGTAGTTGCTGCTGCCTTACTCACTCTCGATCAACAGGAATGGCTTGGCGACTTCGCATCGGGGGAACTTAACGCGTTGCTAGCCGAGGGCGAGCAGAGCATCACGCAAGAGGGAACGCTGGATGGCAATGAGGCCTTCCAACTCAGGCGAGCGAGACGAGCTGGCAAGCAAACTCCATGATCTATCGCATATCTCGGCGCGCAAACACCGACATTGAGGCGATCTGCGACTATATCGGCAAAGACAGCCAGTCCATAATGGTGTCGTCAGCGGTGGCGGAATCTAGAAAGACGACGACAACATTGCTAGACCATGATGCTTGGATCACAGTGCGGTTACTGCACTTTCGAGAAGAAAAAAGTAAGAGCTGGATAGCGGAACACCTGGGAATTTCGCGCAACACTGTCGCGAAGTACCTCAGAGAACCTGATCCTCCAGAGTACAGACTAAAAATGGAATTCGGATGAGAGTAGACTGATTCCCACATACATCCAGATATGCTAATATTTGAAATAGTCACATCGGGTGGAGAGACAAAATGCCATACAGAGCGGTTGTTAGTGGAGAATTAGCTAAACTTTTTGGTGTCTTATCCCATCCAATTCGGATAAGAATAATCGAAGAGCTGCAACGAGAGGATCTAACAGTCGGCACCCTGAAGGACATTCTAGGTATAACGCACGCTGCTGTTTCACAGCAGCTATCTGTTTTGAGAAGTCATCATTTGGTTGCAGAAAACCGACAAGGACGGAACGTTTTCTATCATTTGCGAAATCCACAATTGGCGAAATGGATAATGGACGGTCTTAGTTTCATTTTGCCTGACTCATATGAAGTAGAGCAGATGCGATCAGCTATTCAGAGTGTTCAGACAGTTTGGGGATCTGAATCGAGCGACAAGAAGTCGGTAGATAAAGAGAAGCGGTCAACTGCAAGCAAGCGATCTCGATAGTTTTGAAAATCCAGATGGTGAGCGGTTAAAGAATTTCCTTTACCCGAAGTTGGTTAGTTGTATGATCAGAAGAATCTGACCATTGCTCAGCGGTTTCAGCGGCCGCTGATCTTAGTAGTTCAGAGTAAGCGTGATCGGGTGTAATAAATGTAATTCCATCTACGAGCCAAGCAGCCATTTTCTGATTGGAAAGCCGATAATACACATGCCTTCCTTCCTTGTGCTCCTTGATCAATCTGTGCGCTCTAAGTAGAGCAAGATGCTGCGAGACGCCTGAATGGCCGATCTGTAGAATCTGTTGCAGTGCGTTGACACAGAGTTCTCCGTTGCGAAGTTCTGCAATTATTCGAATTCTCACAGGATGCGACAGAATAGAAAACATTCCGGCAAGTTGCTGCGCTATCAGAACACGTTGTGGCATTTGAAGCTCCGGGAACAATTGATACATGCATATGTAGAAATTTTTGAATATCTTTATACATGGATAATAGCATCAGCGCTGAGTAAAGGCAAATACACCATTCTGGGACTAACCACCCGAGCTTCCTTCTCATTTTGCTTGACTCAATTTGACACGGGATGCAAATGTTCTTACACTTATACATATCAACAAATTGACATATTCGGACTTTTGCAAAGATTGATCCAGCAGAAGCCTGCGCAGCATGCAGTTGAACCAGAAGGAGAGGTCGCCACGCATTGACTAAAGATCATACTCATAGAATCCTGCCAGTCGGCTCATCAGCCAAGCCATGATCATTTCAGTACTTGGCACAATCTTGCTTTTGTTGCTACTAAGCAGCAGCTTAATTGCCTTGCTTGGCAAACGGCTTGGTGAGCAAAGTCACAAGATTTTTGTTACTAGTATCGCTCTGGCGTTTGCTGGGTCGATTTGGATTCTATGGTCTGTAACTTCGACAGGACCTGTGTTCTTTGAACTGCCAGTGTTTTCTGATACCGCTCCAGATTGGTTGCAAATCGATTTCTATGTTGATCGGCTCAGCGGCATCATGCTGGTGTTAATAACATCTGTGAGTGCAGTGATCCAGGTCTATTCAA
>JAIERK010000255.1 GCA_019746975.1 Candidatus Obscuribacterales bacterium | reverse complement strand
TTTTCCCAGAGGCTTTTGCCGCTCACAGATCTAACCTTGGTTATGTTTGGGGCTAAAAGTTGTCAAAGTCCCACTAATACTCCGGCTGTTTATCGCTTCAAGTATAGCGTCTAACGCAGGTGTGAGAACCCATTAGCTCTTGAAGGGAAATTTTCTGCGGACCAGTCGGCAACCGGCTGGTCGCACGCGCAGCCGGGGTAGTCTGTCGCTTAGAGCCTCAGCTTGTTCTTGCAGTGTTGCTTTACTTTGGGCATGTTCTCCGCAATACCGGTTAATCAGATTTAGTGACTGGCTTGCACTCTTCGCTTCAGGCTTGCCCGAAAACTTTGCCGTGATCGTTCTATAGACTTGCGCCGCGCGCTTTGTATCGCCTGTCGCGTTGTATGAATGGCCCAAGTATAACCACGCTGTGGGAGTGTGGAAGCCTCCTGCAACCGCACCGTGGAATTTCAGTGCGGCCACCTTGTAGTTTCCACCTTTGTAGGCTTCCACACCTGCGTTTTAGTCCGCGTTTCCATCGGCGAGCACCGGCTGGAAAGCGACTATAAGAGCATTGAAACGAAAGTGATGTATCGCCTGGCTTTGATAATCATTAGATTCGCTCCGGCAATTGCTGAAAAATGGAGATTAGATTCTACCCGAAAACACCTTGATCGCTGGAGCTCGCCAGAAAGAGCTAGAACAAATGGTGACGTGATTTTGCTGTTGGATCATTGGAGAATTTTGAAAGCCGCAGTCACTCATTGTTCTTCTTGATGTTAGAAGCAACAAGCTGCTTCATTACTTCGATTCCTTTGATTAGCTGCGCGTCCCTACCAGGAAGTGCTTTCGAATCTATGGAATTCCACCATAGCCCTGCTCTGGAAGTTGGGACGACTTTGATATCAGGAACAATGCCCTTTCCGTGAAAATCGTACCCTGATGGTGTATACATTTTGCTGACAGGGAGATTTATGCCGGATTTATCGAATAGTCTGTAGACTGATTGAACGTATCCGTGACCACGTGTGCGTTCTCCTACGAGAGTAGCACTGCGTGTCTGTTGTAAAACTGATGACAATAGTTCTGCATGTTGTGATGTGTTTTCATTGATCAGTACTACGAGAGGTTTTTTGTATATCGCGGTTCCTGGTGCCTCTGCTGATTTAACATAACCGTCCGAATCGGCCGCAGAAAATGTGGTACCAGAAGTGGTGAACGCATTGGCTACTTCTGTTGCCGTACGATATGCATACTCTTCGAAAGAGCCCGTATTGCGAAGATCAAGAATGAGACCTTGTGTTTCTGCTAGCTTTGTAATCGCTCTTTTGATTTCTTCCGCACCTGATGCGTTCAATGCAATGATCCGGAGATAACCGATGTTGCCGGGAAGCGCTTCGCAATAACCAACGCATTCCAGAGGGACTTTCTCTCTCGATAGGCTTAGTTTAGTCTCTCCGTTGTCTTCTTGTAGGAATGTTAGTTCGACAGGACTTCCAATCGGTCCCCTTATTCGGTTAACCACTGCATTTAGCGAAAGTCCACTAATTCGTACATTGTCAACTTCAGTTAACAGCCAACCAGCCTTTATTCCGGCTTTAGCAGAGGGACTTCCGAACTTTGTCTCGTTGACTCGTACCTGTCCATCGCTAATGCGTTCAAGCTCCATTCCTACGCCGGCGACATCCTCGGCACGTATATTCCAATCTAAGAAGTCGTCGCGTTCGAGAAAAACGGCAGATGGGTTGCCTAGGCTCGATATCATTGTGTCAATTGCTTTGTGTGCATCAAGCAAATTGTTGAGTTGTCCTCTGAACTTGTATCTCCATCGGCTCCAATCCTGACCGTTGAATGTTCGGTCATAGTAGAACTGATCAACGATATTCCATGCAAGCAGGTACAGCCGTGCTGGCGCATCCTCCTTGGCTTTGCTGATGCTCAGTCTTTCGCTGGTGCCATTCGCGCTGTGCGCTGCCTCCACGCATATGGTAGTTAGAAGAGCAAATACTAACGTTAATCGCCAGAGCATATGCACGCGTTGTTTCTTTGTGGGGCGTTTGGATCCATTCTGGCATGAGTGAGTCTCAATTTGCTTGGAGCTGTTGTCGGCAGCGCTGAGATAATGTCAATCGGGTTGACACCGGGGAACAACTACTCGACCGCTCCGTCTCCGCGGCTGGGATTCTGCGAAACGGACTGAGCATAGGACTCCATTAGGCTTTGGACTTCTATAAGAAGTTCCGCGAGATCTATCTCTCGCTCGCTCAGCACTTTTGCCGCTGGACCCGCTGAGTTTGACTGCGCTTCTTGAATCACTCCGAGAATAAGATGCGCTGTTCCTATGTAATTGTGTCCGGCTGTTTTCGCCGCGTTCCATGCGAGTTCGAGAACATGCTTAGAGCGGGGGGTAAAAGGTATTGTCGTGCCTTGTTCCACGGCATCATTTCCAAGTCCAAAAATTCGTTCTACAGCTGCTTGTGCGTCCTCCAAGGTCAACCACACATTGTTGAGCGCTCTAGCCGCGATACCAGTGCCCTCTAAAAGGAATCCAACAAGAATCATTTCGTTGCCGACGTAGTTTCGCCGCAATCTCATTGCTTCGGACTGAGCAGACATTATTACGTGGATCGCTTTTGCGGTGAAAAACTCGAACATGATGCTGTTGCCGCCTCAGATATAGGAGAATTATACAAGAAACTCATGACGCGAGCTGCACCGGCAGATGGAGCGGCTATGCCTGCCGGGACAATCGTTCGCCCCATGTGAATTGCAGATCTGATAAACTACAGTGATACTATGAATGGTGTGATGCGAACGAAGTGAACAATCATGGAATGATCTGCAACCTTTTGCCGACAGAGCTTTTTGCAGTAGTTATGTTCTTTGCCGTGATTGCGATAGTTCAGGTGTCCGCTCTTGTCGTTTTGCTGAGGGCCTATTGCCGAATTCGTGCCGGCGAACGAATCAAATCTATTGTATGCCCAGTGGGTTGGCTGTGTTTGGCGATGGCGGCAATGGGAATTCTTTGTTTTCTGTATGCCGTTTTTATAGAGCCGTTTGAGCTTGAAACAACATGGACGATAGTACGAAGCCCGAAACTAAACGATGCGAGTGCGCCGATACGACTTGTTCATATAAGCGATATTCACTCGGATCCGTTCGTTCGAGTAGAGGAAAAACTTCCTTTAGAGATAGAAAAACTGAAACCAGATCTGATTGTGTTCACCGGCGATGCTTGCAATTCCGCGAACAGTCTACCTATTTTCCGTAGGTGTATCAGCCGGATTGCATCCATCGCGCCGACTTTCGTTGTAAATGGCAATCACGACAGTCGACGCGGAAGGGATCTCGATCTGTATGGTGGTACCGGCGCCACCATTCTTGCTTGCCAAACAAAGACTCAGGTCGTCAAGAATGTGCAATTATCAGTGTCAGGTGTGGGTGTGGATAGCGAAACTTGCATGCCGGAAGTGTTGCAAGTTTTGCCTGAGAGCAACTTCAATATTTTTCTATATCATTATCCGTCCGTTGCTGAGATGGTATCTAAGTACAATGTTGACCTCTTTTGCGCAGGCCATGTCCATGGCGGTCAAGTGAGAATGCCGTGGTACGGTGCAATAGTCACTCGTTCTGAAACTGGCAAGAAATACGAGTTTGGCCTCTATTCTGTCGAAAAAATGTATCTATATGTGAGTCGTGGCATCGGAATGGTTGGTGACTTTGTACCGCGGGTGCGCTTCCTTTGCAAGCCTGAAATTGCGTTGTTAGAACTAGTGAGTGAACACGCCGACACGAGGAGGTAGCGCGAAACAAATGGTTGCCGGTAACTGATAAAACCCGTAGTATTGTTTGCTCAACGAGTCTGGGATTTCGAAAATGACAAGCGCTGATCTTAAGTACTTTGGCAAGCACTTCCTTGTCGAGCCGAGTGGCACGGAGCTAAGTGGTGAGGAGATTAAGCTGCTAGAGCAGCTACAGCCTGCTGCCATCATGTTTCGCAAGCGCAATTTTCTTGAAGATGTCGGATATGATGAATGGTTGGAAGCGTATCGCCGGCTCGTGAGTCAAATCAGGTCCGTGTTAAAGCATGACCACTTGATGATTGCGATCGACCACGAAGGTGGACGCGTGATTAGGCCGCCGTTGCCAATTACGAGATTTCCTTATGCCGCAAGATTCGGCAACGAAGTAGCTGCGGTTGCCGAAGCAATGGCAGTTGAACTCAAGTCTCTTGGTGTTAACGTCAACTTCGCGCCGGTTGCCGACATTCATAGCAACCCGGACAATCCTGTCATCAATGAGCGAGCTTTTGCTTGCAATGCGACCGAGGCTGCCAGAGCTTCAGTGATATTTGCAAAAACGTTGATGAAGAATGAAATCTCTCCCTGTGCGAAACACTTTCCTGGACACGGCGATACAAAGAAGGACTCTCACTATACGACGCCGGTGCTTGATCTTTCGCTGGATCAATTGCGCGAACGAGAACTCGTTCCGTTTCAAGCTCTTATCGATGCAGGCGTTGATTTAGTTATGACTGCGCACATTGTGTTTCCTCAAATCGATCCGGAAAATCAGGCGACGATGTCGATGCGTATACTCAATGGTATTCTTCGGGAAGAAATGAAGTTCAAAGGCGTCATTATTGCGGATGCGCTCGGTATGGCGGCAACGATATTGAAGCTCAGCCAACGAGAGACGGTATCCCGAGCGATCAACGCAGGACTGGATCTCTTCTGCTTAGCGGGTGATACAGTTAGTATCGAAGACGGTGTCAAAATGGCGAAACTCATGGTGGAGGCTCTTGTCCAGGGCGAGATCAGCCGCGAGACACTAGATAAGTCGCAAGCTCGAATCGATGATTACCTTCGCCGACTTCCGCAACATAACGTGGAAAGGCTGGACGACAAAGTATTCGAACGTCACCACAAACTCGCCGATAAATTATCGTCGTTGAGCCCATGGAGTGCATTTAATCTTTCGCTGCCTGGATTTGAATAGATATTCCTGAATAAAGCTTCGGCTGCGGTATAACGCTGTTGCAATCCTACAGAAAAAGGGCGGCTTTTGGAGATGCTTGGACTTTGATCATGAATGGACGCCTATTACTGGCGGTGCATACTAATCAGGGTCGCCTCAGCGAAATGAAATGAGATCGGACCTGTGCCTTTCTGCAAAGCTGTTCTTTGCCGCGTTCGCTCGTCTGACATGCGAATCGCTTTTGGGTTTCAACATATCAGATAGGTACTCTAACCCAAAATTCGCTTCCGGCACCAAGAGTCGAATTTAATCCGATTGTGCCACCGTGCGCTTCCACGATGGCCTTGCAAATGGCAAGTCCCAGACCTGTACCATCGGAAGCCAATCCTGGCCGGAGTCTAGCAAATCGATCGAACAGGCTGTCTCGAAGCTCTGTCTGAATCCCAGGACCCTGGTCTTTTACACGGATCTCGATCTGATCTCCTTCGAGGCGTTTGGTAAGGATGGCTACATGCGTATCGCACGGTGAGTATTTGATTGCGTTATTCAGCAGGTTGATAAGGACCTGAACTATCTGATCGCGATCTATGCTAACAGTCAGTTCATCGTACTGTTCGTCGATCACTATTCCTTTGCTATCAGCAAGATCGATAACACCATTAATTGAGATCTCAATTACGTCAGCGAGTGAAACTGCCTTCTTGTCAGGTTTTGCAAATCCTTCATCTAGCTTGTCCAACGTGAGCAAACTGTCAATCAATCGCATTAGCCTGACGGTGTCCTCATGAATCGCGTTTGCCTTCGACATGAGATCTTCTGGTTGCCGGTCGGTGTACTTTCCGAGTCCGACGCGCTCGAGAAACAGGCTGATACTCGACAAAGGTGTCTTCAAATCGTGACTGATCATCTGGACGAATTCTTGTTTCAGCTGTTCGAGTCTAACTCTTTGGGAAACATCGAAAATAAAGACGTTGATCAATTCAGCGTTTTCGTCGATTGATCGACCAGACAGTTCAATGTGGATAGTCTCACCACCTCGTTTTACTCCTTTTAACGCAACGTTGTGTTCGTGGCTGGCTTTGATTCGATCGACGAGTGCCTTTTCATTTTCGGCAGCAATAATTATCTCTTTCAGGTTCATGCCGGCTAATTCTTGCGCCGAATAACCGAATAGTTTTTCAATCGAGGGATTTACCGCCTTGAACTGTCCTGATGTGTCGATGAGCGCTAGTGCGACAGGCATTCGATTGAAGAGATTGCGCAGTCGAGCCTGCGAATTCGCAATCCATTTCCGTTCTTTATCTATGTCAAAGACCTTTCTGGCAACTAGAGTACATTCCTCGTCGTTGCCTGGAATTCCGACGCAGAGATATTCTGTATTGGCGTCGAGCCTTATCTTAAGCTCCAGTCTGCATAACTGAACTTCATTGCTCTCAAAGATGCTTCTTATAAAATTGTTGGCGGCAGTGGTCTGCGACTCGTCAATCAAGCTTATGAAATTGAAGCCCTTGAGTAGGCTAAACTCCTCGTCGTCAGCACTTTCTCTGTCGACTTCCAGAATTCGCGCCTGTTTGTTTACTCTTAACCTCAACCGGGCCGCTCCTCCGCGCACCACAGTAACCTACCACATTTACCAGGCGTTCACCGCGTCTGTTTTGCTGTCCTTTAAAACGGCTTAAAATCTTCGGATAAGGTGGTTTGTGTGGATGGGACGCGACAACGGAGATCGACCATGTCACTAGAGAAGCGGGCGGCAACGACAAAGTGAGGACAACTCTACCTGGTTCGCATAAATCCAATCGACTCAACGATTTCAAGACAGATCATCTGAGTTTTCTTTCACAATTAGAGCTTTTGTATCCCGCGGGTGCACCAGAGTCTGAAAGTGCTAGCACCGAATCTGGTGATGCCCTTCGCGTTCGAATTGAGCACATCCCCAGAGAGTCACCGTCCAGAACTTGTTCAGAATCGTACCAACAAAATTTTGAGGACTCTCAACAGATTTCCGCATCACCGCACACCCTCAATCACCGACCGTCAGGTCAAAGGAGGCACAAGACTCGACATAAAACCGGCACAATGTGATAATTCCTTCAGCGTCCACCAGAGCAGCTCCATTAACAGAGCAGCTTTGTTGGTTGTACAATCGTAATCACTAGTTTTGCGTCCGGAATTATGGTCAAGGTTTTAGTCGTTGAAGACAATAAGCAGCTCGGAGTATCGATCAAAGAATCGCTCGAGGATGAAGCTCATGTCGTGGACTATGTGACAACGGGACTGGATGCTGATTCGTATCTCAAGAGCCAGTCATACGATCTGATCGTTCTGGATTGGAACCTACCGGACATCGAGGGGGTCGACCTGCTCAAGACCTTTCGTGAAAGAGGCGGTCAGACTCCGGTCTTGATGCTGACAGCCAAGGCCAATATAGAGGATAAGGAGTACGGCTTCGAGGTCGGCGCCGACGACTATCTCGCGAAGCCTTTTCTCTTGCGTGAGTTAATTGCAAGAACTAATGCGCTCCTGAGAAGACCAGCGGTTTATCAGGACAGCATTCTTTCTATCGGTCACTTGACTATCAATGCCACCAAGAAGCTTGCAAGGATGGGCGATAAGGAGCTGGAGCTGACGGCGAAGGAGTTTGCTCTTCTTGTTTTCTTTGTCAAAAACGAAGACGAGACATTCAGTCCAGAGGCATTGTTTCAAAGACTCTGGAGCACGGATTCAGATTCATCGCCAAACACGGTTTATACCTTCATCAATACGCTAAGGAAGAAGCTCGCGGCTTCCGGAGCACCCAACCTTATCCGGACTGTCTATGGGCAGGGATATCGACTCGATTCTGAAGCGCTCGGACAACGCCCTGATGTCTGACGATGATAGCGTATCGAGGTGTCCGAACTGCGGTGGTTCGATCAGCCCGTCGGCGGCTGCCACTATCACGCAATGGGTCGCCGCTTGTGGGTGTAGCTCTTCCAGTACGATCCTTAGCGAATCCATCGAGATCTGTCAGCAGTGTAAAAGGCGCATTTCATCAGGCCGTCAGGGCTCATTTACTCAGTGGATTTTTAGGTCAGATCTGTGCGATTGTAAGAGACCGGTGCCAGTGGTATCGGATACAATACCATTCGCTGAAGCGAGTGAGCTGGAGCCCGAGGATGAGATCGAGGTTGCCGGACCATTCCCGTTGGATAGGTTTAAACCCTTGAGTTTAATCGGCTCTGGTGGTGTTGGAAGCGTTTATTGCTGTCGCGACAAACTGTTGGGTAAGAAGGTAGCCGTAAAGTTATTGCGTTTTCCTGCTCGCGAACAGCTTATTCAGTTTCAGAACGAGGCTAAAATTCTATCTCGATTGCATCACCGGAATATTGTCGAGGTATTTGATTTCGGTGTGTTCGATGGACAGATGCCGTACCTCGTGCTTGAGTTCGTGCCAGGCAAGAGCGTTCGGACAGTGCTTTCCGAGCGGGAGCATACGAGTCCTAACTTGGCGCTCTTTGTAGTCAGGCAGGTCGGAACGGCGCTTCTTTATGCTCATGAGCAAAACCTTTTTCACCGAGATATAAAGCCGGACAATATACTTCTTTCGGAAGGGGAGAACGGCAATTTAAGGGTAAAAGTGACGGATTTCGGTTTGGCTAAGTTTGGTGAGCAGAAGTCTGTCGATGTCCGACATCAAACCTTGTCCTTGTCGGGTACGCCGGCCTATATGGCACCGGAAATAGTATCAGGCGGTGAGTTCGATGCCCGGTCCGAAATTTATTCTATCGGGTGCGTATTGTTTGAAATGTTGATTGGAGTAACGCCATCGGAAGGCGCTTCTGGGTTGCCTTCCGAGCAGATACAGAGGTTAAGGACCGCAATAAATTCAGATGTCGATAGTGAGATTAATCCGGATGCCTTAGAGAGACTGGTGTTGAAATGTCTGGCAGCGAATGTTGAGGAAAGGTTTCAATCTGTTGCCGAGCTTTTGGACGCTATCGATACATGCCGACTTGCACGACCTGTGTCGTCAGCAAACGAGGTCTCCGACGCCGTAAAGCCTGTCAAACCCAAAGGAATGATTTTTGCACTTGCGGGTGTTTGCCTTGGTTGTATCGTCATTGGCTGTTCGATTTATGTCCTAAGTCTTACGAAGGATCCCGAGGTTGCCGCCGACGAGTATAGTCAGACTGCCTTCGAACGGCTCGCCAGTGGCGACATCCGAGGAGCTCTAAATTCTTCTGAACTGGCAATCACAGCGAGTGGTGCCAATAAAAAAGCGCTCGATGCGCATGCTGTTGCGCTTTTGTTATCTGGAAAACCAAGTAATGCATTGGCAGATCTCGATCGTGCCATCAGTGGAATGGGCAAATCGACAACTGAGTTGACCTATCGATTGACCTTTCACAGAGCGCTTGTGCTTACAGCGCTGGATAGAAAGGCTGAGGCACAAAGAGACTTTTCGGATGCAGTGCTCTACCTGCCTGACAAATGGGAACTCGAGAAATTCAAGCCGTGGTTGGATCGCTGGCAGCATCCGCGCGTGTTTCCGACTGCCCGCCCGGCCCGGGGCAAGTTTAATATTACCAGGACGGATAACCAGATTCATATGGTTCATGGTTCGGATGCGACGCTCGAGCAGCTAGTGAAAGATGGTTCTCTGAATGAGGTGTCGTCGCTTCTAGTGCGAGGTGGCAGATACACGTCTTCTGGATTGACGTTGTTGAAATCAACCAATGTCACCTCATTGACGTTCTTGAACACTGCGATCTCAGACTCCGATCTGACGGCGCTGAAAAGCATTATCGGCTTGAAAGTTCTAGTTGTTGTCTCATGCAATCTGGTCGATGGGCGCTTTCTCGAGAAGATAAACAATCTTCCGATCGACACTCTGGTTTTCCTAAATATGACGCGATTGTCTGACGACTGTTTAAAACATCTCAGAGGGTTCAAGAAGCTTCGAGCCGTTCATGTTCGTAACTGTGCGTCGTTTTCTGGTGCGGGTTGGAGTAGCGTCGCGGATGGTCAAATTGAAAACGTCGAATGGTTGCCGGTGGTTTCCTTTGCCTCGAACTATGTAGGAAAAGCAAAGGTTTCACCGTATCCTTCCATGTATCTTGAGAGTCTCTTTCGATTCCCTCGACTTGCACAGCTGTCGCTCGACTCGGGATCGCTTGACGATGGCGAGTTCTTGAAGCTTTCTAAATTGAAGAGGTTACGCGCATTGAGTCTGATTGGTCAGCAACCGCTGACTGCAAAAGAGTTGTCGTGCGTGGCTAGCATTTCTAACCTGGAGGGCCTCGAATTGATTGGTCCTGCCGCGTTATCAAACATAGCTGCACTGGGTGCAAGCCGTCAGCTTCATAGTCTCTCGCTGGTAATGGAATACCCGAAGGAAGGTACATTTGAGAAGCTTTCGAGCTTGCGCATAGAGCGCTTGTATCTGGAGGCTCGCCAATTCCCAAGCGATACCATTCGAAACCTCAAACAGATGAACAGTTTGAAGCGTCTTCTACTTCGCTACGATTCGGCGGACATAGAGGCTGCTCCACTCAGTGCATTTTTGCGATCAGTGAAGGCCGGCTTGCCCGAATGTCATGTCGAGCTGGTCAATGAAAAACCGTCATTAGAATATGTCATGAACTGAGCAATCTTCCTGACATTAAATGACGTTGTTGCGTAAGTTTGATTCCATGCAAAGTGTGGCACGGAACCCGCATGAAATCTAACAATGGCAGGCAGGACCGTACTTGAAAAGTTGATACTTTCGATGCGTTGACTGGAGCTGAATCTTTCGACGGAATCTGATACAACTGAGCTCAGTGATGACGATTAAAAACGACTCCAACGAGGAATTTGGGGAGAGAGAGGATCGCCTTAAATGTTTAACTTTCTAGAACTGGACGAGGATGCGCAGAATCAGGTAATTCTGGAGGGTGCACGCCTCAATTTAGAGGATGTCGATAGGATGGAGTCTCATCTCGAGTCGAATCCGAATGATCTTGCTACCCGCGTAAAGATTCTGAGCTACTACAAGTTATACATGTACGAGCCTGAGCATAATCAAGCAAAACACTTGCTTCACGTGCTCTGGCTAATAGACAACTATCCCGATCATGGTTTCAATCTCAGAAGCTTATTGGTAAACATCGGCTTTCTCGGCTCTCCTTTGCTCGATCAGGTTCGCGAGCACTGGTTTCGGCAGCTGGAGTTGCAGCCCGATAATCCTGCGGTCCTCGGAAATGCCGGCTCGTTTTTGATCTGGAGCGAGTTCGAGCGAGGGCAGGAGCTTATAGAGCAAGCACAGAGGCTCGATCCGGAGAATCACTGGTGGGCTCAGCTTCTTGGCCAATTCAATTTCATTCAAATGAAAGAAGCCGAAGACAAGGAAGAGATGAGTCGATATGGCCAAAAGGTTCTCGATCAGGCGCGCCGGTTGAATAACCTGGGAGGCGGACCGGTGCCTGCGATGGTGGCGGAGTGGGTGACGGAATGCTCTGCGGTCCTCGATAATCCAGAATGTCTTCAACTGGCTCAGGAATTGAAGAAGAAAACTAAACCGCCATCCCCGTTGCTCATAAATGCCAGAAGAGGACTAGCAGCGCTCGAAGAGGAGAATATCGATTCCGCTGTAGAGTTGCTTCTCAAGAAGGAAGATGGGCACAAATCAATATTGCACCCGGTGATCCGATCACTGGCACAGGAGCTTTGCAGGCGTAATCGAGGCGACGCCGTGATTCAGTGGGTCGAGTCCATCGAAGGCATTCCATGGGTGGAGTCTGTGAAGACAGAATGGATCACTGAAATCGAAAAAGGTGGCGCACCAAGTTTCGACTGGCGTTGAGCTCAAGTTTGTAAGACTTTCAGCGGAGTAATTGAGCGAATGCGGAAGCCCTTGGCGATAATCGGTATGTCACCAGGGAACAGCTATTTCAAGGACTTCGAAGTACGTTTTTTGTTGAAAGAATCGATCGAGCGATTTGGTCGATGTGCGATCATGGTGGCGGATGTGCCGGCGATTGCAACCTACATGGCGCTTGGCTATGAGCCAAAAAAGGCTCGCAACAAAGCTATTCCGAAGGGCAACAATCTCAAGAATCGCACTCGGAGATTGGCTGAATCGCTAGGCTACAATGAAGAGCAGGTCAGGATACTCGATTGGGCCGATGAAGTAGAGACCAACGGACGCTATCGAGAGCATTATCAGAGTATCCTGGAAAAATACAAATCAAATGAGCCGTTCGCAGACAGCGTCAAAGAGACCAGCAGGCAGGTGTTGACCAGCTCTGAAAAAAGAGTCGCCGATGTTGAAAATGCAGTGGAGGGCGCGACACACTATCTGTTGTCCGAGTTGGCGTTCATGGAGTTCGCTCCGGAGTTCTTCGACTGCAAGAGAGTTTGCTACGTTTATCACCGCAACTGGCAGGTATATGAAGACTACATTCAGGGACGCCACGACGGTTTAGCCAAACCTCAGCTCGACTTTCTTCTGCTCGAAGCGCCGTATGAAACGTACCAGAAGATGCATGGTGCTGAGATAGATACCAGCCAGCCGTTGCACGACACATACAGTCGTGTCATGCAGAGCGGCGTGCTTCGAGCTGCTTACACGGAGTATCCACCGGTCATGCATAGAAGTGGTACCGAATTTGATGGCATTTTTTGCGAGATAATTCAGGGATTCGCGCGCAAGCATAACTTGAGAATCGAATGGGTTGAAGAAACCGGATACGGTGTCGTAATAGATGGATTGGCCGAAGGTCGGTTCGACATTTTTTGTTCCGCTACCTGGCCTACCTCGGAGCGGCACAAGTTAGCTGCGCTCAGTCGGCCGGTGTACTACAGCGACGTTGGGGTGTGGGTCCGTGAGGATACTGCGTTGGTGAGTCGCGACTGGATTTTTCTCAACCGGCCGGAGCACCGTATCGCAGTCACCGAAGGTGATATCACTCATGAGATTGCACTCACCGACTTCACATTCGCAAAATGGATTCGGGCGCCTCAGTTGGGAAGGGTAAAAGCATTGCTTGAATTTGTTGCCGACAAGCGGGCTGATGCCACGATGGCTGAGCGCATTACTTACGAGGCTTACGAGGCTCAACTGTCTTCTAAGTTGGTGAACATTGCGCAGGATAAGCCGATTCGAAGATATACGAACAGTTTCTTGGTAGGCAAGGAGCAAAACGATTTTCTCGATCTGCTCAACTCATTCCTGGTTGATATTCAGGAAAATGGTGAGTGCCGTAGTATCGTTGAGAAGTACATCGGGTCACCGGAACTAAAAGGAATTAGTCTAGTTAACGATGGACCGGGTCACCCACAATAATCCAAATGTCAGGTGCAAAAATGCAAACCAGGTATGTCATTCCTCAAAGTCTGGTTGTGGGCTGAAGTCTAGTGGTTCTGGGCTTAGAGTGGCGACGATCGATTGATTGTCTAATAAGCTATTGCATTTTCGGATGCATTTATCGCAAATATGGACCTTCGGACCGGCAATCATTTTCTTCGCCTTCTTTGATGTTTCCCCACAAAAGGAGCAGTTTACGTTCTGACTAGGTTTTGCCATAATGTGCGGTTTTGAATAGCTGTTTGCGACGATTCGTTGATAATCACAATTAGAACATTTCGTCGTCAAAATTTCAGGGATTGCTTGTCTCTCTGGTTGGAATTGTGTGAGGTAATCGGATGATTGTTCTAGAAACGGATCGATTGATTCTCAGATATTTTCAGGACCAAGATGGGCCAGCGATGGATCGAGTCTTTGGAGATGCTGAAGTGATGCGGTTTGGAGACGGTGTGCAATCGTCTACTTGGGTACGAAATTGGTTGAGAGATTGTCTAGACAAGTATGAGCAATATGGCTACGGACCCTGGGCGGTTATAAAAAAGTCTACACTGGAGTCCATCGGCTACTGTGGGCTGTTCTATTTCCCTGATGTCAACGGGAGTCCTGAAGTGGAGGTTGGATACCGACTTGCTCGCCAATTCTGGGGGCAGGGATATGCAACTGAAGCGGTGCTTGCCGTAAGGGATTATGCTTTTCAAAATCTTGAATTATCTCGTTTGATCGCGATGATCGATCCCGGCAATGTTGCCTCAATTCATGTTGCCGAAAAGGCGGGCATGCGCTATGAAAGTGATGTTATGTTCGATGGGTTCGATCATCCAGATCGAGTTTATGTGGCTGTGCGTTCCTGAAGATGTGACAAACAGACCAGATGATGTTTGCATCACAATAGATGAACACCGTTCGGATTGTTGTCCTTAGAATCTTGGACGAGAACTTATTCGAACTCGATCACGTCGGTGGCCCCAGTGGGGATCTGTCAATAATTTTGTGTCATTAGGTTAGACAAGCGGAACCCTTCCTTCGAACTCCAGGGAGAACCAGT
>JAIERK010000070.1 GCA_019746975.1 Candidatus Obscuribacterales bacterium | reverse complement strand
CACATTGCGCAAATCCGGCAATAAGTAGCCAAACCAGCGTAAAGAGCAAAGTTGGATAGAGAAGCCTAACTTGTTTACGGCACCACGACATTCTTGAATTTCAGTCTGGTCGGATGAAGACAGTAGGAAGTATTTACTGAGCTCTTCCAGATCTAGTTCTTCCGGTAATTGCGCTCTGCTACTTATTCGTTCGGAAGCATCCACAGATATTAGTACCTCAAAAGGTTGATGGCTCGCCGCTTATCATCAGGGTCTACATCCAAATAGGCCTGCAGATCGCTCAGGCTGGCGTGACCTGAAATTTCTTGAATCGTTCTCAGCGGAACACCGGATCTGCTCATGTTAGTTAAGCAAGTGCGGCGCATGGAGTGCGTCGATGCATCATCAAGACGGAGTGGCTCAAATGCTTTAGTTAAAATATTGTGAGCGGCTGCCCTGGTCAAATGCCCAGAGGCTGTCGCTTCTGAAGGGAACAGCCAGATATCAAATTCGGCATGTTCATAGTAATCAGCCAGTATCTTTTTGAGCTTTTCATGCACAGGGATGTCGCTGTAGACTGTGTTTTTCTTCTTCTTGCGTTTTACTTTTAGAACATGCCTGACATTACCGGCCTCAGTGAAAAGCTGATTGGCTCTCAGTGTTACGATCTCACTCACGCGGAGTCCAGTGTAGATGCCTAGGGCAAACATCGCTTTCTCTCTTGGTGTCGCAAGCAACCTGAAGATGTCTTTTATTTCTTTCGCGCTTAAAATTCGAGCTTGTCCAGCCATCGCTTATGCTTGACGACTCCTCTTCCATTACAGCTTTTGTCAAGCATAGAGGCAGAAAAAAATAAGAGCAAGCCCGAAACGCTCATATGCCTTGATTCTAACCTTGACAGAATCATGGTTTTGTCAAGTTGTCAAATAGCTTAGGAGAACTTTTTGGGTTTATGTGGCTGGTACGTGTTGTATCAGGGACTGCGCGAAATCGGACGAGTTGAAAAAAACAAGCTCATCCTGCGGTGTTTGCATGATGAAGATTTTCGACGCCTGCAAACGAAAGAAATAAACAAGGGTGAACGCTCTCACGATTTAGATCGATTCTTGTTCTTCGGCAAGCAAGGTGCTTTGCGATCAAGAGACTTTCTCGACCAAACACACTCGTTCAGTTGCTTAGCGATTTTGCATAACGCGATCGTTGTCTGGAACCTTCAGCAACTACCGGCGGTGCTGGACAGGCTAAAATTGAGAGGTCACGCTTTTGTCAAGTTGTCAAATGGCTTATGAGAGGTTTTAGTGTTCTTGTGGCTAATACGTGTACGACCACCGAATACGATGCCCTTGGCCGAGTCGTCAAGGTTGTTGAGCCGGAGCTCAACAGCACGGAATACGTCTACAACATCGACAACCAGCAGACAACCGTCACTCGCAAGCCCAAGACCGGCGGCGGCAGCATTGTCAACGGCTACACTTATCACACGACCTTCAAGAACAAGGTTGCCACGGCAACCGACGGCAAAGGTCTGGTGACGACATTTTCTTACAACGCTACAACCGGCCTGCTTCTCACCATTCAACAACCTGTCGTTGGAGGGCTAACACCGACAACCACTCTTACGTACAATAGCCGTGGACAGCTTGAGACGGTAACCGATCCCACCAGTGTTGTGACAAAAACAACCTACGATACTGGGACTGAACGCGTTCTCTCCGTCATCCGGGACTTCGGCACTAGCCCGCATCTCAACCTAACCAGCTCTTTCGGGCATAACACCAGGGGTGATATCACCAGTGTCACGGATGCACGAGGAAACACTACGTCCTATCAAGTCGACGTAAAGCGTCGGGTCACGCAAGTGACTGCTCCAACACCGTTTAGCTATGTGACAAAAGCCACATACGATACCAACGACAATCTCACGAAGCTGGAGCGCCAAACAAACATTGTTGCTACGCCATGGCAGACCTTCGAGCGCACCTACGCGATCGACAACAAACTGCTTACCTCAAAGAATCCGACCAACGACGTCACTACGCTTGAGTACAACAATCTCAGACAGGTGTGTCAGTCCGCTGAGACACGTCATTGAATTTGCCGCTGCGGGATGATTTGATAAGAGAGTTCGCAGCGACGGACCTGCAATTTCAATTTTCGCCAGGCGCTCGAACATTCGAAAGTAGTAGTTACCACGAGCTTCAACTGGTTGGGTGAGCAGCGAATTCACATTGCTGGGCAATCACCGTTCGTGGTGGCAAGATTAGGTGAAAATCAATGAGGAAACCGCGATCTGTAGATCTACAGAAGGAGCGAAAGTGGCGCAAAATTCTGATTGAATTTCAAGCAAGCGGTCTGCCATTCAAAACGTTCTGTGCGAACAGAGGTCTGTCGCCGAATACATTTCAGTACTGGAGAAAACGACTTCGAGAAAGAGACGAAGCGCGCGGCGTGCAATCGACGGTTCGGAAGGGCGACAACCGACCATCCGAATTTGAAGCGAAGGCTGAATATTGGCGGAGCATGCTCAATGCGCTGCAGGAGTTCTCAGGTAGCCAACGAGAGTTCTGTCGTCAAAATGGAATAGCTTCGGGAACCCTGGACCAGTGGCGCAAGCGACTCAACAACCTAGTGGAACCAGTGAAATCTAAGACCAACATTAGCACGCCTTTGCTCGTGCCGGTGCGCCTGTGCGATGACGTCACATCAAGAACGACTATCCCGGCTTCACATTCTGTCGAGCCGCGAATTGAAATCTTGCTCAAGGACGGAAACAGGCTATTGGTTCCTTCAGCTCTACCCATGCCGCTGTTGCTTGAGTTGATCAACGGGTTGCCCAGGAGCTAAGAACGCGACACTTTGTAATCGTGGTATCAGATACGGAGGCCAACGATGTTTAACCTCTCACCTTCGGTGCGAATTTTTGTTTGTACAAAACCGGTCGACATGAGACGCAGCTTCGATGGTCTGTTCGAACTTGTGCATCCGATGATTCAGCAAGACCCATACTCCGGCCACTTGTTTCTCTTCAGGAGTCAGAGAGGCAACTTCATCAAGGCGCTCTGGTGGGACCTCGACGGCTGGGCAATCTTCGCTAAACGATTGGAAATTGGAACATTTCAATTTCCGGAAGTGAAGTTTGTGAATGGAGCCTACCAACCGATCGAATTGGAGAGAGGTGAACTGCTAATGCTTCTCGAAGGCATTGACGGCAGTTCGAAGAGATCAAAACGATATCGCCACAAAAAGCGAGATGGAAACGCAAAGCTACCCCAAAAGTCTACTCACGCGGGTGCTAGAAAGCGAAAGGCACTACCTGTGGGCGTTCCAGAAATACGTCAATGAAACATAATAGTCCTTTTTGAGACACTCGCGCTTTTAGCTGCATTAAAAATGGTGGCATTTTCTACGGTCTTCTGTTCCACGATATCATATAGTGTATAATTGCCCTGATACCGTAAATGGTGCCTCATGGGCGATGACGTCAAACAACTGAATGAAGAAATTATTCGTCTCGTCCAGCAAAACGAGACCTTGCAGCGACAGCTCACACAGGCACTCGAAGGCAACGAAGAGTTGCGCGCATTGCTCAAGGATCTGCAAGCCAAGCTCGACGTCTTGATCGCTCAATCGAAAAAACGCAACAAGCGCGATTACGGTAAAAAGACCGAAAAACATAATCCTCGTCCTGCCACAAGTACACCCAAACCAGCCGCTGATGCGGAACTCTCCGATCAGAATAACAAAACAACTGGCATCAAACATATCCTCGAAAATGCAAAAAATATTCCGCATGAGACTGTGCCTCACAAGGTTAAGCCAGAAGATCTGCTCTGTCCAGACTGCTCTGTAGAAACCGTCCTCGTGGGCAACGTAATCACTCACCAGCTCGAAATGATAAGTGCCAGCTTGAAAATCCTTGAGCATCTTCAAGAAACTCGTGCTTGCCCCCGCTGTAAACAGCACATCATTACCGCGGAAAAAACAGGCACACCGATTCCTGGCAGCTACGCCGGTCCGCGCCTGATAGGAGAAGTAATTGTCGGCAAGCTCGAGGATGGGCTTCCTAACTATCGGCAGGAGAAAATCTTCGCCCGCCACAACATCAAAGTTCCACGATCCACTCAATGTGACTGGATGCAGGCTACCGCGAACACACTTTGGATTCTGTACGACATGATGAAAAAAGAGTTGCTCCTGTCCAACATCATCAAAACCGACGACTCTTCGATCAAAATCCAAGACCGCAAACACAAAAACAATATACGCAAAGGTAAAATGACCACCTATATTGGCGTCCAACGCGACATTACGATGTTCGACTTTTCGCCCGATCTGTCTTTCGACAAGAACCTCGAGTTCCTCAAAGATTTCGAAGGCACCGTCCAGGCTGACGCCGCCGGCGGATTTGACGCGCTGTTTCAGGACGGGAAAAGAATTGAAGCCGGTTGTAGCGCTCACTCCAGGCGCAAATATTTCGAAGCGGAATTCTCCGAGTCCGATGTTCGTAACGCTGTTCTTGATGTTTACAGCGCTCTCTACAACATCGAGCGAGAAATTAAGGACAAGCCCGCACTGTTCCGACTTGCAATACGACGCAGAAAATCTAAACCGCTCGTAAAGCGTCTTCGAGAAATTATTGTTCGCGCGAACGAAAAGTTCCATCCCACTCACGAACTGGCGAAAGCAATCAATTACACGCTCAAACACTGGCGAGCACTTACTAGATTTCTCAAAGATCCCGACATCGCAATAGACAACAATGAAGCTGAAAGGGCAATTAAATGCTGGGTTCTTGTGAGAAAAAACAGTCTCTTTGCAGGCTCCGATGCCGGCGCCAAAGCTATCGCGATTCATCTGTCCTTTATCGCCACCGCCAACATCAATCCCGTGGACTGGTACGCTGACGTTCTTGCGCGCATCAATGCAATGAAAACAACCGACGTGCAACAACTTCTTCCTCAGCACTGGACACCGCCAGCAGTGCCATAGAGCCGCTGCTTGGTGTATTCTTATAAAATCAGATTGACATCCGCTCTGCCACCACGCGTTTCAGCGGACGGACACAAGTCAAATGGAAATGAAGGACATTGGAGATCTTAGCTTTGAAGACCGCCTTGGTTTGCTTGTTGAAGCCGAGATTCTTGCCTCCGGTAACAAACGACTCATGTCTCGCTTGAAGGCTGCCAATTTGCGACTCTCGGCATGCATCGAGGACTTGGATTTGAAAGCAGGTCGAGGGTTGGATAAAGCAAACATCGTCGCGCTTTCAAGCTGTGACTGGCTACGGCTTCATCGAAATGTTCTTGTCACTGGTCCCACCGGTTCCGGAAAAACTTACACCGCGTGTGCATTGGCTCAGAAGGCTTGCAGAGAAGGTTTTACCGTTGTGTATGAACGTGCATCGAAGCTCTTTCATGACCTGTCTCTTGCAAAAGCAACTGGAGACTATCATTCAGTTTTGAATGGACTCTCAAAGAAAAGCCTGCTTGTTATCGATGATTTCGCTCTTGCACCGCTCACTGATGAACAGCGTAGGGATTTATTAGAGATCGTGGAGGACCGCTACAACCGCCGCTCTACCATTGTAGTCAGCCAAGTTCCACACGATCACTGGCACGAAATAATTGGAGATCCAACTATCGCAGATGCGATCCTCGATCGTCTCGTTCACAACGCTCACAAGCTACAGCTCAAGACCAAAGTGTCCAAGCGAAAAGAAGAAAGTGGCGACATCGAATTCTAACAATTTTGCGGATTTCACCATGGACGAAAGACGATTCCACTTGTAAATTTGATCAAAAGAGTAGGAGGAACAAGCACCGTATTTGATATCACCTAAAGTCACAGCGTCGCTTCGCTACGGCTACCCCAGAATAATCATCTTGGCAGGGGTGTCGATTTCACCGATTTAGTATGTCGATTTCACCGGAATACGCAGCTGGGTGCGGTTGGCGATAAAGGGTCACCCGAAAATATGTGGTGTGCCGACAGATAAAGCCTCATGGGTAGAACCATTCCAGCATTTTGCCGACACCAGCGAGATTGCCTTCTAGGCTCGGGGGAGCGAAGCTGTCGCTACCGGAAAAATTGAAGCCTATTTTCGAAAAGTTCCGATTTAATGATTGGAAATCGAAAAGTGGCAATGTTGCCTACCAACTTTCAATTGTTCGGGGTTGATGGTACCTTTTTTTGCCCCAAAAGTTCCTACTCCTATACTTCCAGGAACTTGTTAAAATGGCTGCGATGAAACAGTACAATCCTTATCAGACGTGCTTTTGATACTGTCAATGGTATCAATCTAAGCAAAAAAAATTCCACACTTTTCTTGACAACCGTCAGTCTTCTTTGTGAGTCGGTGGAGGTGGAGCTGGTAAGAAAAATTTCTTCCACCAAGGCTTTTGCAGTTCTTCTACCTTGCTCTTGAGCGATTGAAGATCTTCTGCGAGCGATGCTGCTTCATCAGCTTTCGCTTCTAGTAAGTGTTTCTCTTCTTTCATCGCAGTCACTTGTTTGTTAAGCGCCTCTATTTCAAGTGCACGTAATTGCGCAGCCTTACGCTCTTCTTCAGCACGGGCTATTTCGTCTTCTGCTCGCTTTTGGAAATCTGGCAGCAGGCGCAACTGACGGCTCTGGTCCTCAATGATTCTATCCTTCTCGGCTAGTGCCAGCGCCTGTGCCTTCACCTCTTCCACCAGCGGTCGCACGCATTGCTCCACGATCGTTTGGAAATCGGCTGGGACGGGCCGTGCTTCCGATGGCTGGGTCGTATCACCGCCCGCAGTGTCGTCAATCGATTCAGCGTCTATGACATCAATGGGCTCGAAGTCCATAACTGAGCTGTCCTCAGCAGTGGCCTGGCGGAGCGCAGAGAGAATTTCCTTGTTCGGATAAATGCGCCATTCAGGAACGCCGGTAGCTTCGTTTTTCGTCAGATTGCCTTTGAGCTGGCCCTTTTCCAGTCTATATGAGACTGCCCGGGGGGTAATTCCTAGAGCTAAGGCTGCTTCTTTTACGCTTATCGTTCTCAATCGAGCACCTCTATATTTAGCGGCTATCTGTCGGATATGGAAACCCTCGCCCCGTCTGCATTATAGAGCTTTAGTCACCAAAAATAAACGACCATTATCGCTGAAATGCGGCGCCACTGATGCATCGAGCCGTCGCCTCGAAACGCTTCTAACCACCACCTGGAAAAGGTCTTCAGTTTTGGAAACCGACCAAGAAGCGATTTCGAGCTGCTAGAAATTTTTTGTCCTTTCTCTCGGATGTCACTTCGAATCCGCTTCTATAGGGATCGAACATTTTTCTAGCCGCTTCCCTCGACCAGGTCGGAGCTTTGGCGGACGCTTCTACACGTCTCGAAAAGGTTGGAAGTGTGTACTGGATTTCTTTCCAGGTGGGTTGGAAATTTCTACCTGTGTGCTGGAAGGGGTTGGAAGTGTTTCCAGGGCGCCCTCGAAATGCCACTGAATACCTCCTTCGAAGTGGTGCTTGTCAATGTATTATCGTTCGACCTCATGTGCCGTCCTGGTATTTCCAGGCACTTCTAGTCTGATAATCGACCAGCTTTCTAGCCGCTTCAAGGGGTATGGAAACGCATTTCTGACCCGCCTGGAAATGCGTTTCTGATTTCTCGATGCCTTTGTGTGGTCCAAAGATGTTCATTCGGAGATCGAGTAAGTAAGGCATGCAACAATTTCCAGCCCTCAGGCTAGAAATTTTCTAGACCAGCGAAAACCCCAGCCCCTCGATCTATTCTGGTAGCCAAGTGTTGATCGGTTTTCGCACAACCAATATAGTGACATCGTGAGAATGCCACCATTAATGGTGCATATTCAAAAAATATACCCGAGGCGTTCGCCTCCTGGAACGGACGGAAAACAACCAGAAACAAAAACATCGCTTGGGGCGATGTCTTTAGAGAGACCTTTTGACAGGCCGCTTTATTCAGTTGTCGTCGCGTTTTTCGAAGTTTCGCGAAGTGACTTCAGGATAAACCAACGGTTTGGTCAGGTCAACTCATCCCGAATTAACTTTGGTGGGTGAATACCATTACCGGACAGCTTTCTGTGCGCACTACCGTTGCGAGCGCGCCGACTAGATTTGCGCGACAAGATCACTTCCCGCAAGGGTGGCAAACATGTGTCGCGCAATTTCTCGAACTGTTCCATCGTTACAGCTTTATCTGTAAGCCACTTACTGGCGGTTCTTGGTTTTCTCCAGACCAAAAATGGAAGCTCCAGGATGCTGAGATTCTCAAAGCTGTTGCATGCGTTCATCCCCGATTTTTTATCGGCTGCCGGGCGGGTAAAACCACTCGATTCGCTGTTCTGGATATAGATCAGAACAGTCTTTACCACAACAAACAATCGCTCGATAGACTGCTGAAAGTGCTTCGTGACGCTGGTCTCGAAAAATCATCCTTATACCGTTCAAGCTTCAGTGGCGGATGGCATCTCTTTTTATTCTTTGAAGAACCCATTAATAGCGCTAATCTGCGCAAGCTGTTAGTGAAGCTATTAACCCTGAATGACTTTCAACTTTCAAAAGGGCAGCTCGAGCTTTTTCCCCACCGCGGTGATGAAGGATCGCTCGGACTAGGTCTGCGTCTACCCCTACAGCCTGGCTTTGCATGGCTCGACAAAGAGACTCTGGAAGTTAAACACGAGCGTCACGACTTGACCGCCACACAAGAGTAGCTCAAGGCGGACATCACGTTCCTGACGACGTAGTGCGTCGTCGTTTCAATTCAGGCTTGCATAACTTCAAGGCTATCTATCGCTTCGAGGTCAATTTTTGGCGCTGGTACGACAGCAGTGGTGATACCCCGATCGTAATCGATGAAGGAGAAAATCCATGAAACCCGAAAGCCTTTCAGATCCTGATATGCAGAAAGCAACAGCTGCTTTAATCAGAGCCTCCAAACGCGCCAGAGAATTGGCACAACAGACTGGTCGACGTTTGGAGTTCATTACACAACTCTCTATCGATTACTACGCTCTGATACCAAAGTGACACCGTAGGCGGTGTCGGAAGCTCTGCCGAATAACTCCAGAATTTACAGTACGAAAACGCCCAGGGAAAGCCATTGGAGAAAACAATTTGCTTCGCAAAGAAGACCTATGAAGACAACGAATGACCAATCATGATCAGTGGCAATGTGTGTTCAACCAGGCAATAGCAGCCCGAATTCCCGGATCATTTTTGGCTCCAAGCGGTATTTCACTCTGTTCCACAGTGATGTCTGGTGCAATACCTGAGTCATAGGAAACCTGATTCCTGTCAGCTTCTCCCGATGTCGTCAAGAAAAGTGTTGCACCGTCTGGAAGTTTGATATTCTCGTTATTGGTTGATAGACCCCTTGTATGACTTCCTATCAAGCAAGTATTGGCGCGGCCCTTGAACGAAATCGTAACAGCTTCGCCAGAGCTAGCTGTAGCGCCATCGATCAAAACTACAACTGGTACATTCCGCAGATCCGCAATGCTGTTATCCAATTTGAAATTGGCGTGTTTTCCTAGCCCGTTTACCACTCCAGCTTCCCCGTTCTCATAAAACCAAGCAACATTCATATTCGGATATTCAAAAAAACCGAGGGTTCCAGAGCCAATTAGCGGTCCAACGCCTACTAGCATCGGCCACATATTCCCGCCTGTGTTTCCCCTTAAATCCACTATCCAACCAACAGGCTGTTGCTGAGCGGCTTCCGATATCTCTTGCTGAAGGAATCTAGCAAAAGTTTTTGCAGCTTCCGTGTCACTCGCATCTCCGAGAGAGCCTACTCTCACAAAGCCAAACTTCTTACCATCAGCTTCTAGTACCCGAGGCGAAGCGACACGCTTTTTTATTGTCGGTTGAACTGATGCTTTAAGAGGTCTGGTGCCAGAGCCAGTGCGACTTATCAAAAAACTATGATTGTCTCCAAGTTCTGAAAGAACATAGTTAATTGCAGGATAGGTATCGGCTGTCGATTTGGCCTCTGTAATCATTTCAAGGCTTCTTGCCTTGACAATCTTCCAATCGACTTTAGAAGACCTGAGCCCCCTTTTCTCAATCAAAGCGATTACCCTACTTAAATAGTCACGAGGGGATAGTCGCGCCATGTCAGATTCTCCCTGTGCGCTGCATGCCGTTACCAATGCTGACAGGCCAAATAATGACAGCATCCTACGGACAGTAAAAATTGGTTTGCCGATTTTTCTTTTCATCGCTCCAGTATAAGTGCATATTCTCGTAAAAAAGGCCACCTATTAAACTAAAGACTCGACTTGGCGAAGAGCGCACCTATTGGGTTTTCGCCAGGAACATGAAGGTGAAATTTTGGAAAAAACTAAGGCATATGATCGTGTTGATCGAGAGCTTTTTCTTGTGCCAGATGAATCGTTTCTAGGACCGTCTGCATAGGAGTTTTGCCGAAGCAGAATTTTCCAGTGTGCGTCCGCTCCTTGTTGTAGTGTGCTACCCACGCATTGTGAAGTCGAGTGACGCGGAATTAAGATGGTAAGCACGATTAGTCCTCTCCAGCCTTCTTTCGGAACAGGAGTAGGCGCGCCGATTTCAAGGTGTCGATTACGGCAATTAAGTTTCATGTTTACCCCGAGCTATTCATTACGCGAGACCGATTGAGGATCACCGCTTTGCCGATTAAGTCCATTGTTTCTGGTCTGATCGGTAACTGATCAACAAAGTCATTGATTTGTTCTGCTACGATGGCAATTCGCTCAATAGACTGCACGGCTGTTTTTATGGGTATACCAGTTTTTTTTGCAAGCTCAATTAAGTGGTCGCGCGCGGGAGATCGTGCTTCTCCGCAGATGTCCATCTGATGTTCACCATTCGGACCATTGCTGAATGATAAATCGTAAGCTGGTGAAAACTGCCATCTGTCATCCCTTCCCAATAGAAACGAGAAGTTCTTCGAATGGTCATCTCGGTTGTTGAAGATTACGTTGAACGTGCATCGTTCGAAAGCGTGCAGCACCTCACGGGCATCCCTGGTCATAATCTGAGTTAGTCGCAGGAGCGAAATATAGTCAAGCTGTGGTATCCGGAAATCCACATGCATTGCTCCAGCTGCAGTATGCATAGGTATTCGCAATCCATTTGAACGGTCAAACCGTTCGATACCAAACGCCGATAGATCTTCGGATAGATCAAAGAACTCTACCTCTGGAGCTCGAAGTCCGCATGCTTTTGCGAGCAGACCATAGAGCGCTTCTACAGCGCAAACTTCCTTATGCTCGTGTTGTGCCGGAAATTTCACGAGCATCGGAGTTCCTTCTCTGAATTCTAAGTTGGACATGCGATTCTTCTCTCTATCGAAGTTCACCAGAACCTTGGGCCGAGCGCCGTGTGGAGAGCCACCCATGAGCACTAGTTTGCGCAAAAGCCCCTCGCTCTCATCAGCAAGTACTTCGCGAACATCCCGCGCGAGATCCAACAATTCCACGTCGGCTGGCGTTAACGCGTCAGTATGGGCTGGTTCAAATACGAGAGCTCCCATAGCATTACTTCCAATGAATGCCAGACGATCCAGTGGAGAGATTTCAGCAGGCGTCCGTCTCTGCCGCCGGAAAAGCCTGTCCATCAGCAACATACCCCAGCCATCTGGTAAGCAGTCGCTTACCAGTCCTGGCAGTCGATGTTGATGTTGCGGAAAATCGCCGTAAGATTTGTCGCTTAAAGGCAGTTTGATAGGAGAAAGCTCCAGACCTCTTTTTAGTGCCTCTGGAGTGTATTCGAAGAGCAGGTCGGTTCCGTCATCCGCTAGTATTCCCAACTCAAATCGCTCTCCCCACCCCATGTAAATCACTTTCAATTTCTTCATTCGGATAGTCTCCGTGAGGCGCGTTTGCGTTTGAAACTTGCTTGCTCCATCGCTTTGATTGATTTCGGCTTTAGCACAAACAAGTTGTCCATGGATTCGACGAGACCAAGAGCCATTGCCACGCGCAAGAAAAGATCAATTGAACCCTTCCCGTCTCGCTCAAAGTTACGCAAAGAGCGCTCGGATACTCCTGCTCGAGCAGCTAGCTCACTCTGCTGGACATTCTGCGCTAACCGGTGAGCTCGAAGTCTCTTTCCAAGCTCCTGAGCAATCTCATCTGTAGTAGCTAAAGCAAAATGCAAGATTTTACCGGTTATGTGCGGTTTATGGATCTAAGCGGCTAAATATTGCCGGTTATTATACCAGAATTACCGAACCGAATACAACAACTATTGGACTATTGGCGGACGTGCCGCAAAAGAAAAGTACTGGACAAAAATCATCAACGAGGCCAGGGCTCATCCTGCAGGTGTTACTGATTATTGCCGGGTCATGAACTTCTCAAAGAACAATTACTATTTCTGGTTCAAGAGGCTCAGAGTAAAGCACCGGCGCGTTCATTCTTTTCATAGCCGAGGTGCGTTTCCATCTCTGCGTCTAAGCATTTCTGCACCAATTGCTTCGACAGCTGCTTTAAAAGACCACCTTCTTCAAGTAGCTCACGTGGATGCTTGCCTTCTGACGTGAAGTTAGCGGCGCCGGATTAACGACTCGTACTGGCAGGAGTGCCTTACTTTGTTTCTTCGCTGTGGTTCCTTCCGTGAGCCCCTGCGCTACCAGTTTCCTTTCGCAGTGCCATAGATTTCCTGATGAAATTCCCTTCTCTCGATCTGATTTGGTCAGGCCCTGATGCAGGATCCGTCTTACTCGTTGATGAAAAACTTTCCTGTCCGCGGGTCCCTGCCGAGGTTACCCCATTTGTGTGTGGATCTCAGGACCAGCGGAATTGGCTCGGTCAACCCCGGTATCTTTACCTGACCAGCGTTGAAGACTATGGCTGGAAACAACCGTGCTTTCGTTTCAAGCTCCAGGGAATAAACGCTGGATTCATTACCAGCATCGGGAAGCCAGGCAGGCGGAATGCTTTGCGGTTGTTTCACCGTGTAGCTCTTGCGTTCGGACGATCGGGAAATCTTCAGGGACAAATCGATGTATTCGATTTCGATCCCACCAATGCTTCTCATTCTCGTACTGAGCGACGGGTCCGATTCTATCAATTGAAATGACTGGCTGAGTGTTTCGCACATGGCAAGCTTTCTTGCATATGTATCCATCATCTCCTGCGCCATCATCCAACGAATCGGTACGACAACGAGGTTGAGGATAGGCACCAGAATGAATACCACGAGGATGACTAGTCCGGCTCCGAATTCAGAGATCTGACTACCAGCTTGATTCCTTGGATGGTGTAGTCTAATAAGTCCTTGGGTATGAGTCATAAAAATGGCTTTCATGAGCGTTATCTTCCCATGAGCGGTCAACGCCAATCGCGCGGCAATATGATTCTATTCGTAACTGTGATCATTGCTTTGATCATCGCTTTGGGCGTCGCTGGAATGATTTGCAATCGCATTCTGCTTGAGCGGAATAGAACACAATACGGACTCGACTCTTTGGCGCTAGACCTGGCAAGCAAGATTAACGTCAGCGATCGACTGGGACAGATTAACCAGCTCGTTGAGGCATCTCGTGAAATCGTATTCACCTCCAGGCAAGCAAAGAACACCTGCTCAAGCGATGATGAATTTTCCGACTTCCAACCTCTGTGCGATCTGCTCCTTGAGGAGGCTCGCTCGGGCCAATATCTGGTGGAGCAAGAACGGAAGAATCAGATTACAGTGGTCCGTCGAGAGATCCTAGAGGCAATAAAGCAACATGAAAACAACAGGCAGAAAAAGGGCGCTTTAGCATTCTTGTCGGTTGAGACAAGCGCCCCTCAGTGTGTTCGCGTAGATCTCGGAAATATCGACAAAGTAGATTCCAACATCCGTTCGCTTGACGCAATCCCAGAGCTTCGCGATTTTGATCGCCGCCAGGGTTACGTGGACAGCTCAAGCCGACTAATGAAGAGCGATATCAACGTAAACCTACCAGATCCCGATTCAGACCTTAACTTCAGGTTTTGTTCATTACCAGCTTTGGTAGCAAAGACGTGCTCGCCGCCAAGGAATGCCAACGACGATTCCTTCCGGTCTCTGGAAACAATCTACTTCAACGGATTAGAATCGCGAAATGCAATCAACGATATTCCAAGCGCAATTCAAATCAAATCAGCCATGGATGTAAGCCTCAGCTCAACCAAGTCTAACCTGGGCACACTTGGAAATGTTGCCACGGGTGTTTGTAGCGGTGCTTCAGCGGAGTCAGAGTAAATGACCCGCTCGAAGGCCAGGCAAAGTGCTGCAGTATCGCTTGTGGA
>JAIERK010000128.1 GCA_019746975.1 Candidatus Obscuribacterales bacterium | reverse complement strand
GCAATCCGGTTATCACACCGTCTGCAGCCAGCATCTATACCAGCGTTCCGTGTACTATCGATCAGCCGCCTTTGATCGTCGGAGAAAGAACAAACACCAACGGCAGTCGTAAGTTCAAGCAGCTCTTGCAGAAAGAGGACTGGGACGGCATGGTCGCGATGGCTCGAGAGCAAGAGCGCGAAGGAGCCCACGTCCTCGATGTCTGTACAGCCTATGTCGGGCGCAACGAAATCAAAGACATGACGACGCTGATCATGCGTCTAAATACAGAACTTCAGGCACCAATCGTTATAGACACCACTGAATTTCCAGTGTTGGGCGCCGCGCTCGAATGTATTGCAGGCAAGCCCATCGTCAACTCGATCAACCTGGAAGACGGCGTAGACAGTATGATGCGCAAAGTCGAGTTGATCACCCGCTTCGGCGCAGCCACGGTCGCATTGACGATCGATGAAGAGGGGATGGCAAAGCTTGCTGATAAGAAGCTGGAAGTAGCTACACGAATTCACGACCTCTGCGTCGGCGCCGGGCTTCCAGCGCACGACATCATCTTCGACGCGCTTACATTCACATTATCGACAGGTAACGAAGACGATCGACAGCTAGGTTTGGAAACTCTAAAAGCGATCAAGATGATCAAAGAAGAGCTGCCGGGCGTCAGAACAATTCTTGGCGTAAGCAATATCTCATTTGGATTCGACCCATTAATCAGACAGACTTTGAACTCGGTCTTCCTGCATTATGCCGTTGAATACGGACTCGACATGGCGATCGTAAATGCTCAAAAGATTTTGCCGCTGTTCAAGATCAATGAAGAGGAGCGCGAATTCCATCGCAAATTGATCTTCGATGAGCGCACAGCAGAATACGATCCGCTCTTTGCTTTGCTTGACTATTACAAGGATCGCAGCGAAACGAGCGACCAGACAACGGAAGATGAAACTCCAAAAGAGATCGAAGAAGTTCTCAAAAACAGAGTCATCGATGGTAACCGCGTGGGTCTGGAAAAGGACCTCGATAAGTCGATGGAAAAGTACAGCCCGCTCGAGATCATCAACGATATTCTTCTCGACGGCATGAAGACAGTGGGAGACTTGTTCGGCGCCGGAAAGATGCAACTGCCTTTCGTCCTACAGTCAGCCGAAACTATGAAAGCAGCAGTCGCCTACTTAGAACCACATATGGAGCGTATCGAAGGCGCCCAGCGCGGCACAATGGTACTTGCCACGGTGAAGGGTGACGTCCATGACATTGGCAAGAATCTCGTAGACATCATACTCACGAACAACGGATACAAGGTGGTCAACCTTGGAATCAAACAGCCTATAGAAAATATTATCGCGGCAGCTGTGGAAAATAAGGCGGACTGCATCGGCATGAGCGGTCTGTTGGTTAAATCCACGGTCATCATGAAGGAGAATCTAGACGTTCTTAACCAGCGCGGTATCGAGGTTCCCGTAATTCTCGGTGGTGCAGCGCTGACCAGAAGGTATGTCGAAGAAGACTGCAGAAGTTCGTATGGTGGCATGACTTTCTACGGACAAGACGCCTTCGACGATTTAAAAATCATGGAAGCGCTCGCTCAAAAACGCACCGGTAACGGTTCGCTGGCGGACTTATCTGAGGATGCACTCATGGCTGCTGTTCATGGAACTGCCGTCATACCGGAAAAGCTGCAGTGCGAAGACGACGATCAAGACGACTCCGCAGAGGCAGACAACTCCGTAGCAGTCTCCGAGGGCAAGGATACTTTGATCCCGGCAGCGCCCAGTTGTGCAAGAATGTCGAAGAAGACTCAGCAGCACATCGAAGAAATCGAAGAGAATGGTCATCAGACTCGCTCCGACGTGGCGCGCAACCTAGATGTCCCAGAACCGCCATTCTGGGGCTCCAGAATTGTGGATGACGTACAGCTGAGAGACGTCTTCCAACATATCAACAAGACCGTATTGTTCAAAGGACAATGGCGCGTACGCCAGGGCGATATGCCAAAGTCCAAGTATGATGCGATGATCGCAGAGAAGTTTCGCCCCATACTCGATGAGTTAGAAACACGATGCATCACAGAAAAATTATTGATACCACGGGCAGTGTATGGCTATTTCCCTTGCCAATCCGCTGGCAATGAGCTAGTAGTTTTCAAAGACCATGACAGATCGACGGAATGGCTTCGTTTCAAATTCCCAAGACAGAAGCACGGAAAGCATCTCTGCATATCCGATTTCTTCAGATCGACCGACGAGGGCATGGATGTAATCGCACTGCAGGTGGTGACCGTCGGTCCCAGAGCCACCGATTATGCCCAAGAACTATTCGCAAAAGATAAGTACACAGACTATCTCTACTTCCACGGACTCTCGGTCGAATCCGCAGAGGGACTGGCCGAAGTGATTCACAAGCGCATCCGCAAAGAGCTCGGTTACGCGGATCACGACGCTAAAGATCTCAACAAGCTTTTCCAGCAAGGTTATCGCGGAACAAGATATAGCTTCGGCTATCCCGCCTGTCCGAATCTGGAAGACCAGAAATTGCTATTCGAATTGCTGGAGCCCGAACGTATCGGCGTGACGCTGACAGAAGAATTTCAACTCGTCCCAGAACAAAGCACATCGGCAGTAATCGTCCATCACCCAGAGGCGAAATACTTCAACATCTCGACTAAGGATAAAGCCATTAACAGATAGGTTTAGTCGAAGTCCCGTTGCAGCAAAATTTCAACGAGGAAGTATCGCTTCAATTGCCCTGAGAGTAACAAGCGCCATCTTCATATGCTTGTGTTCGCTCTTCTCAATGCAGACTGCAGAAGCACAACAGATTCCAAATTTTCAAAGACAACAGCCTCACAGACGCCCGAACACCTCACCAATCGGAACAAAACATCCAAGGAGCGCAACATGAAAGCCGCCCCGGTAGTCAAGCGCGCAATGCGAAAAATGGTATTTGCGACGCTTCTGAAAAAGTGCGAAAAGTGCTGGAATTTGATGAGCCTCACTTCTTTATGATGTCAATGAGTCGAATTGACTTACTTATTATGAAAATTCAGCAGCCAGGCTAATCATTGCTTTTGATTCTTCTGTATTGCTCATTCAAACTGTTTGCCCCGGGCGCGAAGAGCCTCTGTACAATCGCAGCGCTCGAGAAGCAGCTGCGTCAGGCCGATTCAAAACCTGACGCAGTGTTTTTCAAGACATACCTGGACGATCAGATGGTGATGAACCTAGATAATTACTTCAACTTTTCCAGCCCGTCAAGAATTGCTTTTCGCTGATCAGCAGGCGGGAGTCTGAGGATTTTGGGATCAGTCGCAAGCGCTCTGGCTTCTGGATTGATAGGAATTGCACTGCGAAGCACATCGTCAGCCCCAGTAATCGCAAGTCGGCGTTCATGCGGTGACAACGGAAAAATCGAGGGATTGATCGCTGCCGATCGCATTTGAGGAGTGATCGGAATGCCATCCCGAAGCATTGCTCCAGAGGCGTCGATTGCGCCCTTCTGTTCATAGGGAGACAGAGGCAGGATATCGGGTCTGCTGGCAAGCGCCCTCGTTTGTTCATTGATCGGAATAGAACGTGAACTCAGAGCCTCAGTGGCAGCCGAAACATCCTTTCCGCTGCGACCTGCAAGACCATTCCCAGGGCTACCAGAAGCGGCCTGTCTAATCTCTTCTAATAGTTTTGGATCTCGCGGACCTCCTGGTAATTTTCCAAGTCCTCGCGACGCATCCAGTCCCGCATCGCCTGCAGCTTTAACATTGCTACCAGAAGCGGCCTGCCTAATTTGCTCTATCAGCTTTGGATCGCGTGGAGTTCCAGGTATTTTTCCAAGCCCTCGCGACGCATCCAGCCCAAGCTCGCCAGCCTGGACAGCAGCCCTATTGGCAGGGTTGATAGGAATTCCGCTTTTGGAAAGTGCTTCCGTTGCAGCAGTGAGGTTTGGTTTTTGCGCCTGCCTGAGGACGTTCAGAAGGGCCCTGTCCTGCGCAGTTCCACCATGAACGAGAGCATTTGTTGCCGGTTTCAATTCACCGGCGACTGTTCGCGCAAGCTTACCGGATGCGATAGCAGCTCTCGTCTCTGCGGTAATAGGAATCGAACTTGCTACTAGTTTCTCAGTGGCTGCGCCTTCTGCACCAAGCGTTGCACCACCCTTGAGAAGTGCGCTATCGGCTTGCAATGTGGTCTTGAGGGAACGACCACGAGTAAGGTACAACAGTCCGGCTCCTACGGCAACGACACCAACAGTAGTGGCTACCGGATGGTCTTTGACGGTTTGAACCGTTGTATTGTATGCGTCTTCTACGAGCCGAGACGCGCTTGATGAGGGGCTGTACGATTCGAGTGTTGGCTTAGGAATATCTGACATGATCGGGGTGCTCCTAAAAGGATCGTGGCTTGGGGGAGTCTCGCCATCATACGAAACGACGCAAAGATGAAAAAACGGTGTAATTACGAGTGATGTCAGTATTCACTTTCACCATTTTCATCAGCGTTTTGCAATATCAATTTGTCTGATTCGACGAAAAATCAAACCTCGATAGCATTCGAGACAACCAAGGAGATTTGCAAATCAATGCAAATATCAATACATTAACCTGAAACGCAATATCAATACTCGCAAGTTCGTCTAGGGATTCAAATCGTTTCGTGCACTCTATTGCAAGAACCGACGCCAATATCACACATGGAAATATCTCAATAATTACCAGAAGATGTAATACCATAGTGACTGTATGAGTCATGGCATCACTGGCAATTGGCGCGGACACTATACTTACTCATCCTCACCAGATGAGGGCAGCAGCTTTGACGCGATTTTCGTAGAACATAAGGGGAGCCTGAAGGGCAACATCCACGACGACAACATGTTGGGAGAAGCAGCGTTGAACGGTACGTTCGACTTTCCGGAAGTACGCTTCACGAAGGTGTACTACACGCCTGGACTACACCCAATCATGTACGACGGTCAAATGAGCAGCGACGGCAAAACGATGACCGGAAAATGGTCGATATTTATCGATGGCGGTGACCGGAGATTGCAAGGCACCTGGATGGCACACCGAACTGATCCGGAAGATAAGAACAAAGCGCAACAGGAGAAAAGCGAACCTATCGAGATCGAGAAGGTTCGATAATTCCCGCTTGAGCATAGGCGTCATGGACAGCCTTGGACATTGAACAAGGCAACTGATCCTCTAGGACCAGCGGATGGCCCCATCGCTTCAGGTACTCCGTGCAAATCCTCTGACGGTCAGTTAAATTCTTTCCTGCCACAGCGCCCCCGTCAGTTCTGTCCCCAGAGGACGTTTTTCACGCCACGCCGCGCCATTGAGCTAAAGCCCTGCTGCATCATCCGCTGCCCCATGCCTCGACCACGCCGCATCGGCTTCTCCGGTACTTGCCCGAGCATCTCCTGATGTTTGGCACCATCTTGGTCCGCTATCATGCCTGTCCTCGGATCACGGAAATCTTCATTCTTGTCATACTTCGGCCGTCCGTAATCGACGTAGGCAGCTACATCAAAATAGTTGTATGGAAGAAACGGCCGAGCTGCCATGCGCTCATGCATCAGGCGATCGGTTGTTTTGAACGCATCTTTAGTGCCTAGAGGAGCCTTCTGCCCTTTCTCCATGCTGACCAGCTGGACCGCAACTTGCGGGTTCAAAATTGTGTCGGAGGTGTAGGGTCTGACCTTAGCCTCATGCTTCATGTCGAAGCCCTGCATATGGCTTCTCGCGACCATGGCATGAGGATGCTCTTGAACGTGGGCAAGCTGCATACGACTACCCATCTGCTTCTTCTGCGTTACGCTCAGCGATTGATTGCGCCAGACGTCGTTCATGCGACCGGCGAATTCAATCTCACGAACGAGATCCTGAGGATTCCAATATCCCGGTAAACAATGCAAAACAGTGCCATCGGAGGCGAGAAGAAAGGTTTGCAAGTTATGTGGTCCGGCACCATTGGTAGTTGCTACCGCATTGCCATCTGGATCGTGCTTGCCGGAGAACCCAGCATAGCTCTCCTTCGAGATATCGCGATAACCGCATACCAATTCATTCTTCAAAACCGAGAGGGCTGGTTCCTGCGAGAGCGACACGGCTCTCAAGCTATTCGCGGCACTTCATGTCGAGCCCGACATCTGCCCAATCATCTGGACCCAGAGGACCATTTTGTCTTCTCGACGAGCCTGATCCAGAGCCTGGTATAGCGAAGTATTCCAGCGGATGCTGCTATTTACTCGGTCGATGTTTTCCTTAGCCACGTTGCCTTCAAGAAATCGAGCTGTCTTTGCGTCGGCGGATGCCATGGAGATCGTCGAAGCGATCGCCAATGCCAGTGCAAGGCTTTTCTTAACCATGTGTCAGTCCTCGGTGCGAGAAAGATTGCCCATATATCAAATTTGCCCATATATATTGTTAAACGTCAACGAACGGCAAAAAGTTCAGTCAAACTCGCAATTTAAAGATTAAACCTTTTCAGTCAGATGTTAAGTGAGAGCGCGGACCGATGCCGCCGCATCTCCAAGTGCGTGCTACGACTTCGAACCGAAGACGGACAACCCGACTCACCTGTAACTATTCGCGGGCCCACCTTTCCTTACGGAACGTAAGCGACTCGCACCCTCTCCACCAGACTCTCGAGAATTTTGTCAGGGTCGTAAACAATCAGTATGCCGTTGCTCACAATTCGCCCTGTGCCGTCCTTGATTTGCTCGTCGGAGCACCACTCTTCCGTGGTAATACAGAACTCGACTTCGCTCCCATCGGCAAAGATGACACGCCAACTTTGAACGAGTTTGTAGTCTTCAAGATCAAGCGAATCAGGCGTACCGAATGCGGAAATCCACTCTGTATTACCAAGATATTTATCGGGTGACACAGTCACTATGAGCAAATCCAAGTCGGAATCAGGTCGGGCCTTGCCGCTGCCATAAGAACCAATGATTGCGAGGGCTTTTAGCTCCGGTTGGCTTTGACACCAATCATCCAACTTATCGATTACGTGCTGCATTGACTTTCACTCGCGTGCGACAACGGGGCGGACTTGCTTGGTGCCGGCGAGACGCCGCTCCGTTTCACGCACCCTGGCGATTCCGGTTGAACGGAGCTGATTTGGCTGCCGGTACGCCACTCGGCCAACTCACCAACGGCTTCATCGTGTCGGAACATTGCAGAATGCTAGCACACCCACACATATCCAAGCGCAGCGAACAGCAACCCTAAGCCTCACTTCTCTATGATGTCAATGAGTAGCGGTACTTCTCGAATTGACTCAGTTCTTGTGAAAATTAAGTAGCCAGGCTAATCATTGCTTCTGATTCCTAACTCTATCCAGTTCCTTATTGATGTCTGAAGCCAGCGCACTATCCCAATTACAGAGAGCCGATCGCGACAACTGTTATCAGGTCGTCGGAAAAAACCACTTCTTCCACCACGGCTTTTGCGACTCTTTGAGTTGGTCTGTAATTGCACTCAGCCGTTCATTCAATGAAGATACTTCGGATTGCCACTGTTGGGTCATCCGTTCAGCTTCCTGTTCTAAACTCTTCTTCTCTTCTTCTCTGAGCAGTAATTCCTGCTCATTTTCTTTGTGGACTTCTATAAGTTGGGTTTCGAGTTGGCTAATGTTTTGACCTTGAGAGGCTAACTGAGTAAGGCGATCGTTGAGCTTAGCAACGGCGACATCGCGTTCTTGCTTCAACAGATCCACTTCATCAACGAACAGATCGATTTCGAACTGTTTTTCTCTCAAGACTCGCGTCGTATCTTCGGTTAGTCTTTCAATCTCGCCGAGCTGCTCATCTCGAAGAAGAGCTTCGTCAATTGCCAGCTTTCGATATCTTTCGTTTTCTCTCTTCAATAGTTCGATTTGACTCACAGCCTGGCGTTTTTCTCGCTCCTTCTGCTCCATCGCGTCGAACAAAGCATGCTGGAGTTCTGAGACGGTCTTCTGATGGTCTTCGCTAGAACTATACTTAGTGGCATACAAAGTGATCTGGTCCTCTAACCGAGCAACTTCGATACTGTGCTGACGGCACTCTTCTTCCAGTCGCTCTTCGAGCTGTGGGATCGTATCCTGCTCGGCTCGCTCGAGACAAACCAGGACATCAAAATGCTGCTGCTGCATACAGGAAATCTGGAGCCGCAATGCGGCAGCTTCGAACTCGACTTTGTAGAGCTCATCCGCTCTTTTCTGTAGATCCGGCAACAGGCGCAATTGCGAGTTCTTTAACTCAAGCTCTTCAAGCAATCGCGCATTCAAACTGCGTTCGTCTTCCATGCGCTTGAGGAATTCTTTCGTCATTACCTGAATGACATTAAGCAACGCCGGCTCAACCTGTGCCGCCTCCTCATACAAATCCGCGTCATTAAGCGCCGCATCGTAGGGATCTCGTACCTGCTCTCTCTCTGTATCGAAACTCGGTTGTTCGAATCGAGCGCTGGTCGTGTCAACAAGTTCATCATACGCAATCTCTGTCGACGCCCAGTCGGAGGGCGCGAACAAAGGCGCTTCCGAGATCGTCGTGGTGTCGACAATGGTGCCATGCTGAGGCTCGGCACGATGGATCCGCACACCGGCATATTCAGAAACAGTCGTGGTGTCAACGATATCGAAGGCAGCGATCTTGGGTTGCTCATTCGTCCAGGACGCGCTCTCAATCACGACCTGCGATGCAACTTCTGGCGTGCGACCGACTGCATCATTTGCAGAATCCTGAAGTGCGGCAGTTTGCGGAGTCGTGACAATAATTGGACCAACTCCGAAAAACAGATCATTGGATTCCGGTTTGACTTTGCCGATCTCTGTCGCGCGCGGCTTCGCGGCTGCAGCGGATTGTGTCGGCGTAACTTTCTTACGAGCCCTCGGCGGCGGCGCGGTAATCACCGGATTCAAAGGCGGAGGAGAAGCGAGCTCAACCAATTTCTCGACATCTGCACGCTTGACGTACCACTTCTCTTTGTCGCCATCGAGTCTTTTCTCGCCTTTGAGCTTACCCTGGTCGAGTTTTTCTCTAATCGCCCGCTTGTCGCAACCCAATAAAGCTGCTGCTGCTTTGACTGAAATCATCGAGTGGCCAATCATCGTATCTCTACCGCCTATTTGTTCGATATACCGCATCAAGCCTGCTTCTGCGCAGGATTATAAAGCAATAACCGATAGATTGGAGCTGACTAATTTCTCACTTCAACCAAGCAAAACCGCCTGGATATGCACCAGGCGGTCACAAATAGTTCCGTTATAGGCCGGTCGGCTATTGGTACTTCACGGAGCAACCGTACGGTTTCGTCTCGGCGACCGTCACTGTTTTGCCGGCGAACAGTTCGTCGAGTGCTTGCTTGACGTAATTCTTCGCGGTTGCAATTTCGCTTTGCTCGACGCCATTCTTGTCGTCGATTGCACCAGCGTAAAGAAGCACACCTTTCTTGTCTATGACATACATGTCGGGCGTGGTTTTTGCATTGTAGAGCCGGCCAACCTTGCCGCTGTCATCGATGAGCACCGCTGATGGTGCTGCACCCTTGTCTTTGAAAGTTTTGTCATGCTCGGCAGACTCGGCATACCCTTGCTTGCCTTTGGCGGAAGAGTTGATAGCCAGCCAGGTCACGCCTTTGCCGGTATACTCTTTCTGAAGTTTTTGCATATTGCCGCTTTCATAGTGCTTCTTCACGAATGGGCATCCGTGATTGAACCATTCCAGCACTACGACTTTTCCCTTCAAATCGCTCAACTTCCACTTCTTACCGCTAGTGTCAGAAAGGGTAAACTGCGGCGCCGCCTTTCCGACAACCGCACTCGCCTGGGTAGATTCTGGGGCGGCAGTGACGAATCGATCGGCGAATAGTTCGTTTGGCACCAGGATGGCTGCTGTTAAAAGCACCAGAGCCGCCAGTTTTTGACTGACCTTCGAGGGACCGTTCATATCTTCAACCATAAGCCTCTTTGTAAGCCGTATTCAGTAAGCGTGTATTCTACACCTTCGAATTTGGCGAACAGGCATGCGAATATAAACCAACGTCAAAAGCCCCGGACATTGCGGGTCTTGCCGTAGCAACATCCTGAAATATTTATCAGATATGCACCATGCCAAGTGCTAGAGATCAATTGGAGGTCTATTCTTTAATAGACATTGCAAAACGACTGTGAAAATTGTGTTGAGAACGTGATTTATAATTGCATTAACCTGGGGTCATAGCTCAGTTGGTAGAGCGCACGGATCGCACCCGTGAGGCCAGGGGTTCGAATCCCCTTGACTCCATTAGCAGAATTCAAGAAGCAAGTTCTTCTCGACGCTCTCCCGCGCCAGCCAACGCATAACAGCCCATACCCATTTTTCCGTCTCGAATTTGTCGCCTCTTATTTCTTGCTGCACCCGCCCGCTACCGCACAATTCGCCATAGTCGCCGGGCATTTTCAGATACTTGTTCAACTCGTCCAACTCTCGAAGCAAGGCATGCGAAGAGCCTGCATCGCATTCGAACGAGCCGCCGCTCATTGAAGGTGCGTTGAACTTAAACGGCGACTCGAAATCGACAGGAATGTAATATCCGTCTGAGTCGGAATGATTGATTATGTGTTGAAACGGCGCAAAAGGCAGCCGCCCCTGGTACATTTCGTTGAGTTCGTGACTGATCAGCGAGGGCTCAGGCTCATCTGGAGCAGCTCCGTGACGGGCTATACAGGCGGCATAGCTTTTAAACTGGTGCATACTGGCAGCGCGCCCGATTTGATCGGTGTAGTTTTGCCCAGCAGCTCCCACTACGAGCGCAGCCTTCACTCCTTTGCCGGAGAGCTCCGTTTGCAACACTGAGACCATAGGAGAATAGAACTCCTCCCACTCTGGATTATCGTTACCGACAAGACGACCATCTAGACTCACATGCCACCTCCTGTGTTGAAACCGAGTTGCCATTTTGTTTAAGCCCAGTGCTTGACAGAACTACAACACTAATGCCAAACCTTATAGGCCGCCGTTATTCAGCCACCAAGCTTTTCTAAGACACTCAGGGTATAAAGGATTAAGACGAATTGCGCCTGAAATCGAGTCAGTTAATGACCAATCATCTCAAAGCTGGTGAGCTCTATGCCTTTGCTACCAACGACGGCTTTTGTATCGTTGGCAAAGTCTTGGAGAGCGATCGCGACCGCGTCAACATATATATGTATGACCGCCACTTTCCTCCGCTGACTCAAAAGTCCGATGTGCTCGCAGCGCTTGTGGAAAACAAAAAGACGGCAGGATATTCAACCAATATACAGAGGCGCGATTTTGCTCTGATGTATCCGCTCTGGCTAGGTCAACAAGAAACGCAAGAGTCGGAGCGCAATGCAAAATCTAAAAGCGAAATCGTAATCAACGGCAAGGTAGAAAGATTCAAGCGCACGCGTCCCTACTGGGAGCCGCTCATTATCCTTGGTTTTATGTGGCTTTTGATTTTGGTCTTCGCGTTGGCGGTGTGCATTCCGAATGCGTCATTACCAGGCTCTCTTGTGGCCGCACTTTTGTTCTCGGCGTCATTAGCGCTTCCACTCGGCGGCACGATAGCATTTATGTCGGTCATATTTAGATTTCTGGAAGCACGTAGAACGCAGATTTCAATTCGCACGAATCCGACTCTGGAATTGCGAATGCCACTCGCATTTGAAGAGGCATTTACAAAGTGTCGAGATCGACTTGGAGCTAAAACAAATAGAGAGTTCGACTTCGTTGACAGAAAGTCCGGGTACATTCAGACACGCATCCAAAACCATCTCCTGGTGCGGATCATGTGCTACCAGATTGAGGAGAATGAAACCGGTGTAGTTGTGTCGTGCTTCGACCTAAAAGGAGGCGCATTCGGACAAGACATGTGGGCGCTGAGAAATGTAGAGGCATTGCTCAACGCCCAGGATGGGGAAGTCGTCCTCGAGCAAGGTCCGCTTGTTATCGGCGGAATCCTGCGAAAGTTATTTTGGTTCTTCATGACAGCGACCTTCGCTTGCGTGAGCGCAATGTTCTTGAAAGCCGCTATTCAAGGGGAACATACATGCCTACCACTTCTGTTGGTCACAGCAGTGCTGACTGGGCTAGCCGGTTTCTATTTGTTTAAACCGGCTCAGGAAGCGGTCGATCCGAACTCTTAGATTTTCATTTCGCAACACCAAACCTTAGTTGCAGATCAGATTCGGATCCGTCGCAGTTATTTCGCGTTGTTGAGAAGAAGTCCGGAATTGCCAATTGACGCACGCAGCTTCTAATTATCGAGTTTCCCTCTGCTATCGTTGCGCAACCAGATGATAGAAATCCAGGCACCAGCTGAGCCTGAGCCGATTAGACGCGGATGACATACGGATCGTCCTCCACTAGATTTTGAATCTATTAATACGGACCTTCGCCAACGCTGCGCCTGACTTAATTTGAAAGAAAGCCCACAAATCACAGCGCGACTGATGCAAATCAGCCCACTTGCAAACTCCTTCGCGCCCAACTGCACGGCAACGCAAGCGCCGCACGCCATGCGCGATCTAAGCGGAGACACTATCCATCGCGATCAAATCAGTTATCAGTAGATACACCACCAGTGGGGCGGCGACTGAAAACAATATGAAGATATGTAGATTGAGAGGCTGCATACATCTACGTTTGGTGATACGATTGCCTATACCTTCAAGAAAGGATTTGTGGGCTATTAGCTCAGGTGGCTAGAGCGCACCCCTGATAAGGGTGAGGTCCGTGGTTCGAGTCCACGATAGCCCAGGTCTTAAAACTTTCTTGCGAACGGGCATACACGAAAATTCTGTGATAGAGTAATCTGTATGACGTGCGATTGAGGAAGTCGCAGTTCCGACTTGATCGGAACTGGCGATGGAGCTAATCTGGTGTTCGATCCTCTTTTACAGAGGAACGAAGACTAGAGAAGTTCGATCTGGGGGCTTGGCTCAGTTGGTAGAGCGTCTCGTTTGCACCGAGAAGGTCAGCGGTTCGAATCCGCTAGCCTCCAGAATTTGCAAAAGAAAAGGCGAGTTACAGAAATGCAACAAACCCTTTTCACCCTGGAATCATCTGATAGAATTGGTGATTCTGAGAGGACCGCAAGTCCTCTAGAGCAAAAGCCGAGAGGCTTGAATTCTCGGTTCCGTACCCTGAAAACTGCATATTGAGAGAACGACAACTATGGATGTTGGTCGAAAGATCAACAAACAAGTCCGTAATCAAAACACCAATGTTTGTCTCTGTTGCCTGTTTGAACTCCTGTCCTGGATTCGAACCGCAACGAGACGTTTGGTTAAGCTACAAAGAGCGCATGGTGGATACCTGGGCGCGAGCAGCCGAAGAAGGACGCATGACACAGCGATATTCCGCGAGGAGCCGGTCAAGGCTAAGATCCGCGGGTTTCCGAATGGGGCAACCCCACCGAGTTAAGTCGGTGACGACAATCTGAATTCATAGGGTTGATCGAGGCAAGTCAGGGAACTGAAACATCTTAGTACCTGGAAGAAAAGAAAACAAAACAGTGACTCCCTTAGTAGCGGCGAGTGAAAGGGGAATAGCCCAAACCGTTAGGACGAAAGTCTTAGCGGGGTAGCGGGACTCTATAAGAGATGACGAGTGATTAGTTGAAGCACCTGGAAAGGTGCACCAAAGACGGTGATAGTCCGGTAAGCGAAAATCACAAATCCTCGGGAGTATCCCAAGTAGTGCGGGGCACGTGAAACCTTGCATGAATCAGCCGGGACCATCCGGTAAGGCTAAGTACTGCTCGTGACCGATAGCGTACAAGTACTGCGAAGGAAAGGTGAAAAGAACCCCGGGCAGGGGAGTGAAATAGAATATGAAACCGTGTGCTTACAAGCAATCGAAGCACTATTTGATAGTGTGACGGTGTGCCTGTTGAAGAATGAGCCGGCGAGTTACCTTATGTAGTTGGTTAAGCGATTAATACGTGAAGCCACAGGGAAACCGAGTCTGATAAGGGCGCGAATAATTACATGAGGTAGACCCGAACCCGGGTGATCTAGGCATGGCCAGGATGAAGCGCGTGTAACAATGCGTAGAGGTCCGAACCAACCGATGTTGAAAAATCGGTGGATGAGCTGTGTTTAGGGGTGAAATGCCAATCGAACCCGGAGCTAGCTGGTTCTCCCCGAAAGGCGTTGAGGCA
>JAIERK010000120.1 GCA_019746975.1 Candidatus Obscuribacterales bacterium | reverse complement strand
TCTCCGCTAAAACCAGGACCACCAGGAGGTCTACCGCGACCCTGACCGCCAAAGCCTCCGCCGGGAGGACCGCCTTCGTCTCCGCCAAAACCCTGACCGCCTGGAGGTCTGCCACGACCCTGACCACCGAAGCCGCCGCCGGGAGGACCGCCTTCATCTCCGCCGAAACCGGGACCGCCGGGCGGTCGTCTGCGACCTGCTCCCCCGGCGCCAGGTCCACTATTCTCTTGTCCGAAACCCGGACCGCCCGGTGGACGTCCTCGACCTTGTCCGCCAAAACTTGGACCACCCTGCCTGTCACCTGGAATCCGACCGCGACTGCCAGAAGCGTTTCTGCTGCGATACGAGCTTCCACCAGACTGGCTGCTGGCTCCCCAAGCGTTGTTGCCGCCCGAACTATTAGCTCCCCAGAGATGACTGTCAGAGTCGTTGTTTCCACGACCCTGTGCCATTATCTCCGGTGGCGGCCGTCGCAGAAAACTATTGTCCGGTGTTCCTTTGAAGCCACGAGGAACGTACGGAAACGTATCAGTGACTATGTAGTGATAAATCCCGTTGGGGTATTCCGGAGTGATACCAAACGTGCCATTGCAATCGTCTAGATCTCCTAATCCTCGAACGTACTCGTAATCACGAGTAAATGCACCGCTGTAGTTGCCACCGGGACTACCTGATGGTCGGCTACCGCTGCGAAGGCGGTAACTTGAATTCCACTTTTTCAGGCCGGAGTTTTTATCTTGAGGATTTTTGTACCCATACGGACCGTAGATAGGAAAACCATCTGCCGCGAAACCGAGGAGAACCGGTTTCCCGTGCGAGGCAAGTTTTTCTAACAGACCCGACGGTATGCCATGGTAGTGATAGGCCCCATTCGGCTGGACATGAGCATTATTGCGATCCAGCCCTAACCTTTGACCCAGATACATGGCCTCATACTGCCAACCGGAGCTTGGATCGTCGTGCCACCATTCCGCCGCGCCTGGATCAAATGGAACACCATTGATTGCCACTCCAAATGGTGCCATACCGAGCGGCGTTGAATATCCGGTTTTCGCTGGGTTTTTCGCTACCCTATAGGAGTAATGTTGTGCGGAAATGGTATTCGGGTTGCCTTCATTTGGAAATGCGCCGGTGGCATGGTCCGGAATTCCGTTCGACTGAATGACTCGGTATTGTCCTTGCATCGCGATGGTCACACGACCGGGATATGCATAGGCTGGCGCAATAGCAAGTTGAATCAAGTCCCAAGGATTGAACGATTTTTGAGGCAGGGCTTTCCTGACGACATTCTTGTTCGACTTTGCCGAATGTGAAGTCTTCGACTTCTTTACCTGTTGGTGATGCGAGTGCTCACCAATGTGCTCGTGGTCATAGTGGGCAAATGCCGGAATATGCGTCAGACTGAGAGTCAACGCGGCCAGAACTGTTGCGGGAATCGGTCGGTTCGTCGGCATAATTCCATCATTCCCCAAAACCGAAAACCGTGTAACCTTTGTGAAAGATTGTCAGCAACACAACTACACGATACTACCGCCGGACCGCAGAACGGGTGCATCATGGCTCTGAAGGAGAAAAAATATGCCTGACAATGCTACAGCAACGCTCAAAGTCAATGATCCGGCACCGGATTTCGAGCTGACTTCGGTTGATGGAACGAAGTTCCATCTCGGCACGTACCGTGGCAAGAGTAACGTAGTGGTGTTTTTCTATCCAAAAGACAACACTCCTGGTTGTACGACTCAAAATTGTTTGTTTCGTGACTGGCACCTTGAGTTCACTAAATTTGATGCTGTCCTGGTTGGTATCAGCTCTGATTCTGCTGCTTCGCACGCAGATTTTGCCAAAAAGCACGAATTGCCATTCATGCTCTTAACTGACGAAGGTGGCACCGTCCGCAAGCGCTATGGTGTTAAAAACGATTTTGGAGTAATCCCTGGGCGCGCGACGATCGTTATTGATAAGGAACAGATTGTTCGAAACATTTATGTCTCGCAGTTCAACATCAATGAACATATCGACAGTGCACTCCGATCATTGCAACAAATCGAAAGCGCGAAATAATGTCATTCAAGCAAATTCCTTCAAAAACATACACTGGCACCTTATGGACGAAGCGAGATCCCTCGAAAACGCATACCGAGACCTCTGATCGAAGCGAGCCCCTTCGAAAATACACTGGGACCTACAGCCGAAGCTAGATCCATCGAAAACACAAACCGGGATCTATAATCTAAGCGAGATCCCTCGAAAACACACACCGAGACCTGTGATCTAAGCGGGCTCCTTCGAAAACGCGCCGGGACCGCCGGCGTCTCGCCGGCACCGAGCAAGTTCGCGATGTGTAATCTACTTCGACAACAGCTTGTCCGTCTCTTGCGAGTCCGCGACGCATCGAAATCCTACGTGGGGAAAACCTGTATCTTGAGGCGATGACATTCGTCCGCTAGGACGATAACTCGCGCACACGGATCGATGACACAAGAACGATCCGCCACGCATCACTCGTACTGTACGACAGTATGGATGCCGATTATCTTTACCTTCGCTCGGTCCAGCCGGATCGACTGCCACCATATCTGGCGTCAGTCCAATCCTCTGGGCGTATGTATCCGGTTGATAGAAATCTACGCACCATTCCCAAACATTTCCGGCCATCCCATAGAGACCATAGCCATTTGGTGGAAAACTCTTCACCGGATTGGTGCCCGCGTAGCCATCTTCTTTAGTGTCGCCTTCTGGAAAAATCCCCTGAAACATGTTGGCGTTTTTGGCACTATAGTCACCGTCGCCCCACACGTAGATCTTCCCATCGAGACCTCCCCGCGCGGCATACTCCCACTCGGCTTCGGTAGGAAGTCGTTTCCCAGCCCATTTAGCGAATGCCAGAGCGTCGTCGTACGACACCTGAGCGACCGGATGATCCCACCGATCGTTTAGCGTGCTACCAGGCCCTTCTGGGCATCTCCAATTTGTACCGGTACGCCATTGCCACCAGGTGCGGTGCGGACTTTGGGCGTCCGTCGGCGCGAATATCAAAGATCCAGGTAGCAGCTTTTCCTCCGCTGGCTTTGGTGTGCCTTCCGGGAGTTGTTGTTTGAGGATTTCCCAATCAATTGGTTGTTCCGCCGTCGTGACATAGCCAGTTTGATCGACGAATTGTTTAAACTGTGAGTTAGTAACTTCTGTAGTATCAATCCAAAAGCTCTTGAGTTTTACCCTATGCCGGGGAAACTCGTCACGTCTGGCTTCGGGACCGACACCACCCATGGTGAATTCGCCACCTCTGAGTAGGACCATGCCGTCGTGACAGGTTGCATTAGGACCAATGGAGTCGGGCTTATTGGACGAGACAACCGGATCTGTCTGTATTGTTGACAGTGCCGCAGCGGGGAATTGCCCCAGCGCTAGTGTCGCTGTCATCGCTGTTGTCATGATGAAGTGGGCAAAATGCATCGGTCTTTATTCGCCTGATTCCAGTCAATCCCATAATGGGAATTAAATTGTATTCTAAGCGATAGAAGCGCCTTGGCCCGCAGTGTTTCGAGCTTGTCAGGATTAAACTCTTTTAGCCGAATCATTGAGAGTTTGATAGAATTTCGCGCAGAACCAAAGGGGGTGTTGGAGATGCTTTGGCAACCACGGGGCAATTTGTCTCGGATCAGGAACACGTTGTTTATCGCCGCGCTCGTCGGCGTTGGATTTTCGACCTGTGCGGAGGCCGCCCCTGATGGCGCAGCTCCTGCGCAGCCTGCGAACCAGCCGGCCCAACTCGTAGCCGATAGCAAGAATAAAGAATCCGGCTTTGACAGCGCCATCCGCGCTCGCGCTGATGAGTATGTCCAGTCATTTACTAAAGGTGATGCCAAGGCGCTGGCTGCTCTCTGGACCCCGGACGGTGTTTTTATTGACCAGAGCGGTCGCGAGTATGCAGGTCGCGATCAAATTGAGAGCCTATTCAAGGACTACTTCCAGAACTACTTCCAGAAGAATAAAGCACGCGGAATTTCTCTCAACATCAGTTCGATTAAGTCACTGGGCGAAAAGGCGGCGATCGAGAAGGGCACAAGTTCGGTGAAGGACGAGTCCGGCAAGGTTCTGTCCTCGGCGCCATATACCGTGGTTCACGTCAACAACAATGGCGTCTGGGAGATGGCGAGCGTCGTTGAGCATGACTCCGGACCGGTTGCATCGGTACCGCAAAACAGTCCGCTCGACGATTTGCGCTGGTTGTCCGGAGAGTGGACTGCTCAGGGCTCTGGTGGTGATGCTAGCCTCTCTGCGAAATGGATGGCTGACAGACGTTTTCTAATAGCGAGATTCATCGTGAAAGATAAATCTGGTGAACAGCATGAAGACCTTCAGGTTATTGGTGTAGACCCTCGCAGAGGTGCCGTGATTTCGTGGCTTTTCGATTCGGAAGGAGGCTCGGGCCGAGCGTTTTGGAGCAAGGGGGCTAAGGGATGGGTTGTTGACACGATGCGATTCTCCCCGGAAGGGAGGCGGATGCGTTCTCGCAATGTGCTGGAGCAATCTGACACTGACAGCTTCACCTGGAGATCGACCAATCGCGATGTCGATGGTGCAAAGATTCCAGATAGCGACGCCATTACCGTAAAGCGAATCAATGTCAACTAATTCTGACTGAAATTGGAGAATCATCAATGTTGTATAAACGACTTACTGCCTATAGCTTGATTCTTTTGCTGGTAGCCACTACTGGTGATGCCTGGGCCAGAGGCGGCGGATTTGGAGGCGGAGGCCGTGGATTCGGTGGTGGTGGGTTCGGCGGTGGCGGGTTCGGTCGCGGCGGATTCGGCGGCGACCGCGGCTTCGGCGGAGATCGCGACTTCGGCGGAGACCGAGGTTTTGGCGACGACGGAGGATTCGGCGTTGATCGAAGCTTCGGTGGAGACCGCGGCTTTGGCGATCGCGGGGATGGCGGATTCGGTGATCGCGGGGATGGCGTATTCGGTGATCATTCGGTAGCGGGAGATCGCGGCGACGACTTCGGATTCAATCAAGGTGGCGGTCGCGGCGGCTGGAATGATGGTGGTTTCGGTAATCGTAACGGCAGTATCGGGCAGGGTGGTTTTGCTAATCGAGACAATGGAAACAAGCCCCTATCACCATGGGATAACGGCGGTCACAACAATTGGAACGGAAAAAATGGCTGGGGATTTGACCGGATATCCGGCAATAACATCGGCAACAGTTTTCATGGTGGCAACACATACAATAATTTTTCGCCCACCTATGTATCGAATCGAGGAGTAGCTGTTCGCAACAATTTCAATGGCTACGGTAATTTTCATGGTGATGGTTGGTGGGGCGGACATCCTGGCTGTTGGTACTATCCCGGTTGGGGTGCTGGTCTCGGCATGGGCGCTGCCTGGATGGCGACCGATTGGGCAATGCTCGGAACCATGATGGCACTCAATGTTGGCGGCGGACCCGGCTATGGTGGGAATGTCACCTACAATAACAATCAGGTCTATTACAATGGACAGCCGGCAGGATCTGCCACGGACTATTACAATTCCGCCCAGAAGCTCGCTACCTCGGTAGGTGACACAAATCCCAGCAAGAAGGCCGATTGGAAGCCGCTAGGCGTGTTCTCTCTGGTGCAAGGTGATCAAACTGATTCGACCACGATGTTCCAAATCGCCATCAATGAGAATGGCGATATCGCAGGCAACTACTACGACATGCTTTCCGATCAAAACCAACAACTTAAAGGCAAACTCGATAAAAAGAATCAGCGTTGTGCCTGGACGGTGGGCAGTAACAAGAACGTGGTGTACGACACTGGCATGGCCAATCTGCTGAAGGACCAGGCACCGCTTCTGGTGCATTTCGGAAAAGACAGAACGGAGAACTTCATACTTGTCCGCCTGAAGCGCAACGACGGTGGGGATCAGCAGACTCCAACCACGCCCTCGACAAGCCAAACAAGTGGTCCAGCTCCCGAGGTTATCTAGTTCCTTCTTTTCCGCTTCTTCTCTGGACTGTAGTCGAGCATGAAGGCGTTATCTACGGCGTCGACATACTTGGTTTCTTTATTGCAGAAGTGCAATTCGAACAGATCTCTTGCTGTGGTGTATCCTTCCGGAGGAAGAAAATCAGAAGACCGTAATGCGCATTTTTCCAACTTCAGCACGGAATACAATCGTTCTTCTCGCCCTCGACGATCTTTCCAGATTACTCGCACAGGAGTGCCATAACCCGGTGGAGCGCAGCCCAACTGGCAACAAAGTATCGCGAGTTTGGGATTCATTTTGATATCGTGCGTAGCCCAATACTCGCACGACCTCCGTCCGGGAAGAGCGAGCGAATAGTGAGTGCACATTAGTCCAAGCAGTCGATCGGAACCGATTTTCTTAACGCTTGCCGACTTGTAATTGATGCCGGTCAAGTTTTCGAATGTCGAGTTGGACGCTTGCATTACCTTCTTCGTTTCTGCATTGAAAAGATATGACACTTTGTATGGTGGCAAGATTAGTCTCTTCATAATGCCATCATCAAATCGAATTCTGTTCTCGGAAAAAACTGCCGTGCATCGGCCGAATGAACTGTGATCCAGAACCAATTTCCAGGCTGATTCCACTGGGGCTGCATCTGCTGCCAGTGGATGAAACAGATGGCCAATCAATATCAGCATATAGACCGCGGTTGTGCTCCACGTAGTGAGTGGCTGAATCTTCTCGCGATTGATTTTAGATAACTTGTTCAAGAAGCGCACCAATACCTAATATTCATAGATCGGACTGCTGCGGCCGGCAAAAAACTGTTTTTCACTATTGTAGAATAGTAATAGTGTGCCCGTTCGACATGCCATTTGATTGTGAAGCTAGAGGCGTAGTTAATGCGACCCTGCTATTCCTCGCAGGGAATACACAAGGGTCACACATTAGTTGTATTCCTACGAGGGCATAGTTTCGCAGCGAGCAGAATGCCTAGAGCAGCGTGCCCTTCAAGATCATGCTGGCTACGGAGAAGTAGAGAATTACTCCGGTGACGTCGACAAGGGTTGCTACAAAGGGGGTCGATGCTGATGCCGGGTCGAATCCCGCACGCTTCAGGATGAAGGGAAGAATGGAGCCGGAAACGCTTCCCCAGAGGACGATCCCAACGAGGCTCAAACTGACAGTCACCGCCAGCAATGGCGCATGCGGTCCATATGTATGGAATGCGGCTTCCCATGCGACTACGCGAATGTAACCAACTACTCCGAGAATTAGGCCCATCGATGAGCCCACGATGATCTCTCGTTGCATTACGCGCCACCAGTCGCGCAAGCGCACTTCTCCAAGAGCCATGGCGCGAACGACGAGTGTCGAAGCCTGCGATCCTGCGTTGCCACCGCTGCTGATGATTAGCGGTAGGAAAAGCGCAAGAATGACGGCCTTTGCAATCTGATCTTCGAAGTATCCCATCGCATTCGCCGTTAAAAGCTCGCCGAGAAATAGCACGAATAGCCATCCTGCACGCTTTTGAATCATGTCGGTTAGCGCGATTTTGAGATAGGGATCCCCGAGCGCTTCGCTTCCACCCATCTTCTGGATGTCTTCTGTGGCTTCTTCTTCGACGACGTCAACGATATCGTCGATGGTGACAATCCCTTTCATGCATCCGTTAGCATCGACGACAGGGATCGCGAGTAGATTGTGTTCCGCGAAGAGTCGGCTGAGATCCTCCTGGTCGACCTCTTCCGACGCGGTAATTACGTTGGTTCTCATCACCTCGCTGACCTTGAGCTGCGGCTGTGATGAGAATAGTCGCCGAACAGAGATAACGCCAAGCAAGTGCTGCTGCCCATCCAACACATAGACGAGATAGATTGTCTCCACCTGCTCCAGCGCCTGTTTTCTCAAATAGGCAAGAGCCTCTGCTACGGTCATATCCGGACGCACTCTTGCATACCGCGGACTCATCAATCCACCGGCCTGATCTTCGGCGTATGCCATCAGCGCGGTGACTTCTGTTTTTGTCGAGTCATCGAGCAGATTCAAAAGCTGAGGGCGATCTTCCTCAGGCATCTCTTGAAGTACGTCGGCAGCATCGTCGGGATCCAGCACTCTAAGCCACAGGCGCTGCTCTCGACTGGGCAGCGCCAGAAGTATCTCTGCCTCCTCCTGCGAGCTCAGCTCACGAAAGAACTCCTCAGCGTCAGCAGCAGCAAGATCCTGGAAGCACTTCAGTTTGCCTTCCACATCAAGCTGATCCCACTCCTCGTGGAGTTTGGCATAGCTTAGATCTTTCAGTTTGGTGTCTCTCACTGGATACCCGGTCTCCAAAGCTTTATTGGTCTTGCATGCTCAGATTTTGGGACGACCTGCGCCCTCATCGAAGTATACGCAATCGAGTGATCAAATATGCATTTAGAGTAAAATAACATCAATCTCCATGGAGGCATTTTGCTTAAGCTCGGCTCATCTTGGACCATTTGATTGGCAGTCGGTCTTTGCGATGTCAAATACTTATTGGCGAAGAGCAGTCCGAACGCCTCAAACTCCCGAAAAGATTCATCCGACTTGCTCGGTGCTAGCGAGACGCTGGCGCTCCGTTGCGCTGTGCCCTTGCTACGAGCATATCAGTAAATTTCAATCTTTCAATCGCCCTCGTTCGATAGGTTGACTGGTTAATTTCACAGGTGTGGAGAACAACTCAGGCAGGTGATGAAACTCTACATGTCCTCGGGCTTGAGTCCCAGGTCGTTAGCCTCGTCTTCGATTTTCTTCGCTTCGTCGTGTTGATTGAGATCTTTCAGAATTTCGGCCTGTAGCAGCATGCATTCTTTTCGCATGGGGATACCTAAATCAGGATTCTGAGCCGTTCTCTCTTGGTAAATTCCCATTGCATCTTTGTAGCATTCGATTGCTCTCTTATAATTCTTTGTCTCTCGGTAGCACTTACCTAGCATCTTGTACAGCTCAGCGAGAATAAAGTCCTTTCGGCCTTTCTCCTTCAGCATTGTGATGGCGGCTTCGATGACACCGGCGGCTTCAGTGTATTTGCCCTTCTCCATGTACTGAGCGGCTCTAGTGCGAAAACTGTTTACATCTTCCAATTCCATGCTGCCGTCGAGAAGCAGATTCGTATTTGGTCCGGTTGGTTTTTTCTCCACGGGTGCGCTGTTGGCTACTTGTGCTGCCGGTTTTGGCATGAGGAAGAAGAAGTAGACTGCGGCGCCTGCTACCGCGAGTGCCACCATCATGTATGCGACAGTAGCAGCCATTTGGAACATCTCTTTGGGGCTGGTTCGATCAATTTCGGAAGTGCCCCGGAGCTTCTTAACCGACGCTACAGGCGCGTCTCTTGTAACTTCGGTTTGGCCCTTGATCTTTTTCAAGTCGAGAAGCAGATCGTCTACCGACTTATATCGGTCTGCTGGATTTTTTTGAAGGCACTTCATGACGACATATTCGAATTCGTCCACATTGAGCCAGGAGGCTTTCTCCGCAGCATAGAGATCTGGTCGAATTTCTGACGGCGGACTGGGCATTGCCGACACATGTCTGTTCATGGTATCGAGTATGGTATTACCCGAGATGGCGTGTTTTCCGGTCATCGCCTCATAGATAACGCAGCCCAGCGCGTAAATATCAGAGCGATTATCCAGTTTTTTGCCCATGCATTGTTCTGGGCTCATGTACAGAGGACTGCCGAAAACGTCTCCTGTCTTGGTCAAATTTTGCTGTTCGTTGGCTGATTCTGCGACTATTTTTGCTATTCCGAAATCGACAAGTTTTATCCTGTCGCTGTCGTCGGTGATGAACATGATATTGCCGGGCTTCACGTCTCTATGTACGATCCCGAGGCTGTGGGCGACCGAGAGCCCTTCGCACAGTTGCACGAAAACTTCCAGAGCCATCGGCAAAAACAGTCCATGCGTCTCTTTGATCTTCTGACCCAGAGTTCTGCCCTTGATGTAGTCCATCACCAGATAGGGTTGACCGTCCGGAGTGACACCATAATCGCGATAGGTAATCAGATTGGGATGGGTCAACTTACTCACGGTCTGTGCTTCAAGTTGAAAGCGCTTAACAGCCGTCGGGTCTGACCACATTGTTTTGTCTAGCAGCTTGAGCGCGAGCACCGTATCGAGTTGCATGTGACGTACGCTGTAAATGCTGCTCATGCCGCCTTTACCGATCAAGCCATTGACCATGTACTTGTCTGCAATCACCTGTCCAACGATCATGTCGGCTTTGATGTCTAGTGCTGGCTTCGGGGCCTCTTCCATCGGTTGATTCGACTCAGACTCCGCCGGCTGCTCCGCCGGCTGCTCCGCGGGCTGTCGCTGACCCTTTGGCTTGCCCGATACGAAGACTGTTCGAGTCCAGGTGTCCTGGAACGCTTCCTCAGAGACGGGCTCCGAGGATAGCTTCTCGAGCCACGACTCTTTTTTATCTTCTGAATCTGACATAAATCGACCTGAATCTTGGTTGTTCGCGATATCAGAACGTCGGACAATTTCGCGAAAGCTCGGACATTCTACTAGACTTCAACAATCTTATCACCTGCCTTGCGGGGCGCAAGATCTTCAAATGTCTCTGTCTGTGAGGATATCAAAGATCTGGGGATTTCCCCGGTGTGTTTCCTCAACCCCTCCGATAGATTGGTCTAGAGAACACCAATTGGTTGTGGAAATGGAACAGACCCGATGCGCTTTTAAAGTTGTATCCGATCCATATGCTCCTGAAGAGAGCTGGCTTCCGGCCTGCAGTCAGGTCGAGAGTTCTACTGCTCTAGTCCATCGAGATGATTTCGCTTTTCCGACTACGTTTCACGCAGTCGTGTGTACGCTGGGGCTGTCGATGATAATGGCTCTACTAGGCGGAGCGCTGGCGGGGCAATCGACACATGTTTCATATTATGCGCACCATCTTTTCTCCCTCTTTGCCTACAACGATCTAAGCTTCGAGCCGTGGGGGCGATTCTACTTTTGGTTCAATCAGGTGTCGACAGCGTTTGCCTTCGCTCCGGCTATGTTCTGCTACTCAATCGGTTTTCTGGGTATTTGTTTCGGTCTTGGGCGTAAGGCGACCTGGTTAGCTTTGCCGAGCATGGCGATTTATTTCGTAGCCATCAACCTCCTTTACCTCAGCAGCGGTACGACCGATGTGAATCAACCGAGTTTTTATTTCACTGTTTGGAACCTGGTTGGCTTGGTCGGTAGCGTCCTCGCATTCACTCTCGGCAAGCGAGTGGCCGTCAGTCTATCCTCGGTTACGAGTCCGTTCAAATTGTACGTCGCTATGATGTTTGGACTTCTACCTTGCGGAATCCTCTGTTTGTCCTATTCTCCGGTGTTGTACTGGTATCACGCCCTGGTGGGCCTCTGTTTGGCGACGCCAATGTTTATTGGCATTTCGGCACCAGTGATCCTGAAAGCCAGCAGTGTGAAGAGTGCATTGTCGCTGGCGTTGACCGCCAATACACCGCTAGTGTTCTGTGCGCTGCTGCATGTGCCCATCGGTATCTGGTACGTCGCTTCATGGTCTCCCCGTTCGCAGTACGGACTCATGGCTGAGCTCTGTCAATACGCCTTCTATTGTGTAGTGCCGCTTCTGGTACCGATTGTCGCCGCGGCTTTTGGTGGGCTGCGAGCTTCCAGGCTCAGTATCGAATTGCGGCAAAAGGCGTCTCACGAGTCTCTAACGACAGGTTATGCAGCAGAGCGTGCTTTGGAAGACGCCGTTGCAGTTGGCTTGCCTGCTACTTCGCCATAATCTTCATTATTAGAAAGATAACGAATACAAAAAAAACTGTGATTGATACTCCGATCAGAATCAAGTTTTTCTTGTTGTCTTTTTCGGGAGCAAACCTGATGTTGCTACACGGTCTTTCGGAAGGTAGTTCTTGTCTTCTGGGGGTGGGGGGCGGTGCGAGTGAAGCACGGCTGTTCGATGATGGCATCTCCACCGAGCGTGCCTCTGAAGTCGCTGTACTTGGCTTCCCTGCGTAATCGTCGGGGTCGCCGTACATCGTCGGTGATACTGCTTGTGGTGCGGAGTCCGGTGCGAACTTTTCTGATTTCTGCGGCAGTTCTCCACCGTTGATCGGTGAACCTGCCGGGTTATTCTGACCATTGCCCGAGTCATCTTCATTGCCAACTGTCGGAAAGTTGGAGCGCGAACTCTTTATCGCCTCCTCCGCGACCACACCGCTCGTCTCAGGCGGCAGGTTGAGCTGTTCTCCGGATACAAGAGTTGCCAGTTGATCGCCTTTGACGTTATCGTACCAACGTTGAACGCTGCGTCGAAACGCTTCCACCGTCTGGATTCTATTGGCGACATCAGTCTCCATCGCCTTCTGGATAATACCGTTCAACTCGTCGACTCTTCTCAATTCTGGAATTTTAGTAGCGAGAGATGTAGGCTTGCGCTCAGGATCGCAGTGGGCGGCCATGATCGTCATGATGTTTTGACCGCCGTACGGAAGCTCTCCGGTAGCCATTTCGTAGGCAAGAACTCCGAGAGAATAGACATCCGACCGGAAGTCGACTTTCTGTCCGCGGCATTGTTCGGGGCTCATATACATGGGAGAACCAACTGCGTAACCGGCCTGAGTCAGGCCGGTCTGCTGTCCCAGAGGCTTGGCAATGCCGAAATCAAGGACCTTAACTTCGAGACGGCCAGCTTTCTCCAAAAGAAAAATGTTGGCAGGTTTTAAGTCTCTATGCAGAATGCCACAGTCATGTGCATGGGCGAGGGCATCGCAAATCTGGTTGAGAATTGAAGCTAGGTCTTCCTCATTGTTGATGCGTTTTTGAATTTGAAGGACCTTCTGCAAGCTCGCGCCATATAGAAATTCCATGATGAAGAATGTGCGTCCACTTGCTGTTTCTAGGCAATCAATCGCTTCAACGATGTTGAGGTGACTGAGCGACCTGTGCAACTCGACTTCCTGAGCGAATCTTTTGACGATCTCCGGATCATGCGGAGTAACTGTTTTGATTGCGACCAGTCGATCCGTGCCCACTTCACGCGCTTTGAGAACGAGGGCCATGGCACTCTCTCCGAGCACTTCCAGCACGTCAAAACGGTCAAAGAGCGTTTTACCGACGAGCGCATCACCCGGCTTTTGTGGAGCCGCCCTTTCGATTGTTCGGTCGCCGTTATCCGCCAGGCGGTCTTCGGAATTTCCTGAGTCGCTCATCTCTTATCCAGCCTAATCAAACAATGATAGGCCGATTAACCTGAATGGTATAGTGTCAGCTTCACAACAAATATTATTGACAACGGCGTAAAATCGCCGTCTGTATGGGGCTAAAGCCGATAATCATCAACGCCGGTGGTGATTAAAATCGTAATCTGAAACAGCAACGAGTCGGTTTTTTTTTTTTTTTTTTTTTTTAAGGCTATTTTAAAATTGTAAAAAAACAGATCTTGGAAAAATAGACCGGTAGATTCCTGGGTTTTTCGCGACTTGCGTACGGTATTAAATACGATACTAAAGCGTGGTCCGAGTTCTTCGACAGGCTGCATTTTGCAAACTGCACTCAGGATTGGAATCTGAATTTTTGCTTCACCAAGGTTGAATGGGTTAAAATGACTTTCCGCAATCACAGAGGTAATTGATTGAATCAGTCGATCCGGGAAGATGCAGCCAAAACAGCGCTCGCCGATATTCGGTGGTTGCTGAAATCCTCGCACCATGACACGACGGAGGACCCGAGTGGCTCTGGCGAAAGTTATCTAGATGGTCCTCAGATCGCTGAGCTTCTGGAGCGCAATTTTCAGCGTCTCGATCCGGATAACAATGGTTTGACCAGAGACGAGTTGACCTCCGCGATGACGCATCCAGCGTCATTCAGCAAAGATGAATATGAAATGTTGAGGTTGGTGACAAAGTACTTCGACACCATCATCAACATGTCTGATGATGAGGATGGGGAAGAGCTCAAGATTAGCCGAATGGATATGGTTGTACTCAATCAATTCCTGATACATGGCACGATGACGTTGAAAGAGCTCAGTCGCTGGTGTAATAGCGTTGAGCAGGAAGTAGGACTACCTCCTTCGTCTGAAAA
>JAIERK010000251.1 GCA_019746975.1 Candidatus Obscuribacterales bacterium | reverse complement strand
ACCTTCGAGCACACCTAACTATCCCCCCGAAAGCCTCCCAGGGTCTCAAATAAGCTCGCGCCATGAATAATTCAGGAAGCTCCCCTTCTACTATCTCCTTTCGTCTTACTCCGACTAGTATCTTAACGAATCAGACAAATGCACCGAATGCGGTGCTTCACGAGTAGCGCACATTATCGAGCGCGAAACACCCGATGTGTTTCACGGACCTACCGAGCCTTTGGACGGCTACAGCGCAAGATTAGCCAGCCATCCCGGTCAATCGCTCAATGAACGAGTCCATGGCTTGAGCTGCCGCTTCGCGCGTCCATAGACAGAAAGTCCACTGAATCACGCATACCATGGTCTTGCACTCTGCTAAACTGAATATTAGCCCTATCGCGCGTGCGGTTTTATGACTGCCGTTAAAGACCTGAAAACAGTATTTGAGGCCGAGCAGTTTTCGAGCGAAAGACCTCTGCATAACGTCGACAAGGCGCTCTTGAGCTGCTATTCGATCGTCTTTCTGGCTGTGGTTTGTCTACAACTGTTCGTCTATCAAAGCCTCAACAGAGAGGTTTTTGGAGCTGTCAGGTACATTGAGATAGCTACTGGATGGACGCAGTGGTGGAGTGCATTCAGCCACCCCACAGATCGCAACTTTTATTGTTCAGTGATTAGCACCTTCGAGGACGGTTCCATCGGATATCGCGAGCTACCAAGAATGGACAAGATGTCCCAGATGGAACGGTTTACCCATCAAAAGCTTTACTCATGTTTTCACAAATACTTTCCGATGCCAGGTTACGAACCGCTTTTTCCCGACGTATGCAAATGGTTGATTCATAGATACTCCACCAATCAACCCATCATGGTTTCGGTTATCTGCAACACGGCAGTGTTCGGTCCTCCAAAGAAGCCGGTCCTTCGAGACCGACTTCCGGCACACACACAGAAGAGCGTCGTAGTTGTCTATTGCGTACGGAACAAAAACAAACTCGCTGGTGAGACAGCAACGGCCGAGCTTAGCGAATTACCAAAGTGAACAGTACTACTCCGAAACAGAAACAGAGCGATAAACCTCGTCATCGTATTCCTCGGATTCGAGCTGTTCATCCAGGTTGACTTCAATTCCAAGGTTCTCAAATTTAGCCATGACCTCACTGGATAAATAGTGATGGTGCAGGTCCAGCTTCTGCAATTTCTTAATCTTGGGCGAGTTGAGAAGCGCATCAGCACCTTCGTCCGCCAACACTCCAAGCGATAAATCAAGAACACTAATCTGATCCAATATCGGGGCATCAGCAATGTATTTTGCGATCTCATTGGCAAACTCACCGGTGACGTATTGGTCAGATCCGTCGAAAAGATTCCGGGAGCAGCTCAAAAGAAGCCAGGCAACATCCTGGCGATGGGTGAAATCACTGGACACTCTCACCGAGTCAAAGGCGAGTCACAACTTTTTGAGTTAGACGGACAACTTTTTCTTCGCGTGCTAAGCGACACAGCAACGTTGACTCACGAAGAGCACGGTCCAATCTCACTACCCAAGGGCGAATACTTAGTCTGGCGCCAGCGAGAGTACTCACCTCAAGAGCTTCGTGTAATCACAGATTAGACTCAAGGCGGCGTTTGCGCGCATCTCTAACTACCAAATACGATGCATTAGAAGTAGTACCACTCGAATGCGCGCCACTACCTCTGGTGCCCACAAGAGTCCTTTTCCTCGTCTTCCGCTCTGCGTGCGAAGTCTTCCTTGACGTGGACCTGTCGAATCGCAATGCATAGAGAGGGTTGAGCACCAAACACTACAGATAGTAAAACCTATTAAAGGCAAAACAGTTTCAAAAAACCGGTAGTAGCACCGTCAGGTTTTGGTCAGCTCATTGACCTAATGTACAGCATGGGCATGGAAAGCTGGCATTGAGCCGACCAGAGGAATACTACTAAATGTTTTCACCAACAAACCTCCTATCATCAACCTACTACACTTGCTTCTCGAACTACGAAGAAGCACTCCAGACCGAACGACTGTCTCCGCACACACGACGCAACTATCTGACACAGGTACGACAGTTTTTGTTGTTCGCTCAGAAACATGGCTGCGACAGCCAGGTTCTACTTTCAACTCCACAGGTTCGAGACCATATTATCGAGCTCTATCGAATCTCTCTCAAAGAGGGACTCCAGGCTCGATCGGGCTCCATCAATACTGTTCTGGCGACAATCAAGCATTTCTACCGACTTAACGGTGAGGAAGTCCCGGCGGCAGATCGAGAACCCAGTCAAAAAATCGAACGAACAGTCCTCCTATCAGAACAAATTGCCAGACTATTAGGAATTCTTCGAGAGCCGCTTGCCAACAAGGACAGAGCGATCGTGACACTGTTTCTGTTTGGCGGAATCAGATTAAAGGAATGCGTGGACCTCAACGTTTCAGACGTGGTTCAAACACTTGATGGATTCAAAGTATTAGTTGTCACCGGCAACGAGCCTCGCGCAATTACTTTGACTGGAGAGGCTGCGCAATACTTCCAGCCATGGTGGATTGAACGAGACAAAAAGATTTTCCACGCATCGGAGGCACTGTTCATCAATCGACAAGGCGAGAGAATTTCTCCTTCCGGATTCGACTCTATCATACGAAAAACCGGACTAAGAGCTCGTCTCGTACTCTCCGCTCGAGTCCTCAGGAACACCTGGAAAAAGGAACAAGACTGGACGAGACGCCATTCGATTCCAGAGCCGAGATTCTGAAATACGCTACAAAGTCCTAACCGCAGCAGCTGTAGGGCGCTTCGTCGAGCGCCCGCACGCATTTTGACAACGCAGGTTGAAACCGACTTTCAGTTTGGTCAGAGTTTGGTCAGTTTTTCGCCAGTCTTCAGACAGACAATATCGCTATACTGTTATTGTGATCGAGAGGCGAGCGTGTGAAAAACAAAATCAGTTCTGCAGCTCAACCAACCGACTGGAAACACCTCCAACCTGTCGATAACAAAGCAGCGAAATATCGAAATTTTGCCTTCTGAATTCGAGAAGGGTAAAGCACCCTTCTCAAAATCTACCGATATCATATTTAGTACCGAGCATAATACGGCGAGCACTAGATGCAAGCCACACCAATGCGCCGACCGGCTTGCTCAATCTACACTTTGAGCGAGAAGTGTAGGACTCCGAAATCTTTTTGCGAACGGGAAGAGACCTCGTACATGGCTAACGCCAGTACGAGGTCTTTGGCTGGTGGCGAACCGGTCCAGTAAATCGCCAGGTCGAAACACAGAGTGACTGCAAGTAATATCTCAATTTGCAATGGTCAGTGGTGGACGTGTTTGCATCAGCTCTGTAATTGTGTCCTCCGTTGTTCTCGACTGGAGCACGTGACAGCGAGGGGAGACCGCGCGACCAGCAGGTTCTGGTCGCGCGGTCGTAATCGATTAACTCAGCTCGTTCTGGCGATCCTTCGCCTGTGCTGTTTGCCAATCCAATCCTATCGGCAGAGTTTATTGATGCATCGGTCCGCGCTCGCGCGCTCCGTACGAAACCGGGTCCAGAAGAAGCTCATGCCGTGCAGCATAACTACATTGACGCTTGCGTTCCGCGACTTCCAGTTCGAGAGCCTGCTCGGTGCATCTCTCGATGGACAAACCGGTCAAACGCAACCGGTGAAGCGCCTTCCGCTTAAAAAGCGAAAAGTAGGCTTCCAGTGAGCACACCGAGGAATCGACCCAGAACTGGTTGGGCGGAACAAATCTGTTCATGTAGAGACTATCCACACTTCCGTAGTCCGGATCGAGGTGCTGCCGCACGATCGTTCCATCAACAATCCAGATTGTCGCGCCACGGTAACGCCCGTAGGGCTGCCGGTACAACCGAGTGAGCTTTTCCTGAGGCACCGCCAGCAGTGGCTTGACCAGGAACTTCTCAGCGTACTGAATCAGCTTCATTCCTTCATTGACGCAGCGCTTCTCCCAGTTGGGACGCAACGTCAGCTCCAGCTTGAGCGCCTCGTTGTGAGCGTCATCGTAGGTCAGTCCGTCATCCTTCATCAGACGCCGCTCGACGAGCTCATGCTTAAGCGTCGTCACCAGCTCCTCAACACCGATACGATTATCAATCCAGACATCGCCCGGCGGATTGAAACAGTAGCGCATATCGTTGCCTCCGAAAATGAACTCGGGGTAGATATCGCGCGCTACAAGAGCACCATCAACGATCCAAATGCGCTGGCCCTCTCTTCGACCGAGATGGGCAAGGTAGACATTGCGAAGCTTCAGGTCTTCTTGTTGGTTGGACATACCGCATCGTCCTCGACGCTGAAATTCTCTCCTCGCAAGGAGCAAGAATTCCGCACCGCAAATCAACGGTACAAATCTTGTCCGTCATTATTTCGACGGACGAAGATAAGTCATGATTCGAGAAGCAGAATTGGCTTAACTAGCCATCGAAGTAATTGAAGAAAAGAACATTTGCAGAGAACTGCTTATGGTTAATCAGAATGCAGTTCGGTTTCAACCCAATGACAACAACCACGATTTAGCGGCAGAGAAGCTATATTCAGCCGTTCATCAACTGCAATCGACAGGCGACGGATTAGTAAAATTGAAACCGATTCTTATCGCAATATCACAAGCAACCTATCGCTGAGGTGGCGGAGAACTTGACTATTCGCCAACTTGGAAATTCTAATATCAGGAGCGCAGATCGGAAGTACTAGCCGACTTAGCCGAGTTTCTCTCGGTCTCTTCTGCTCGCCCGAGGCTCCTATTGAACTGCTCCGTCGACTTCTCGGGTGAGTGACAGTCTTCGCGACCGACAGTTGCGGAGGATCACTACAAGTAGAAAAACGCCGCGCCCAGGATGGCGTAAATGGCAAGCAACATCAAACCTTCCAACCAGTTGCTTTCGCCATCCGTCGCGACAAACTTGAGGCCAACGACAGCCACAATCACTGCAACGACCTCTGCTTCGGTAAACATGAGATTCATCGGTTTACCCATAAAATAACCGATGAAGACCAGTAGAGGCGCGATCAAGAGCGCTAGCTGAATGCTGGAGCCGAGAGCGATATTTATCGAGAGGTCCATTCGGTTCTTCAAAGCCATCAGAACAGCACTGCTGTTCTCAGCTGCGTTACCAACGATTGCCACCAGAATGACTCCGACGAAAAAGTCCGACATGCCCAGCGCGTGCCCGGTTTGCTCTACAGCGCCGACAAGAAATTGCGCGATCAGTGCAACAACAACCGTCGATGCAAGAAGAATACTCACCGACTTTTTCTTGCTCCAACCATGCACACCCAAGGCCAACTGCCCTTCTTCACCAACAGGCATTCCGTAAACACTTTTGTGCGTCCTTAACGAGAAGATCAAACTGGCAGCATAAACTGTGCTCAGGACAATCGAAATTACCATGGATACTCGACCTCCAGTAGGATCAGAGGGAGAGTGTGCATGGTGCAAAACAGTCGGCATCAACAAACCGATGGCGGCAAGCGCGAGGAGCGTCGCAGAAGTGCTGGCTGCTGTTCTGTTGAACGTCTGGGTCGCATTACGCAAACCACCGGCGAACATGCTGGCACCCAGGACCAAGAGCACATTGCCCATGATCGAGCCAGTAATCGAAGCCTTCACGACATCGATGAGACCAGCATTCAGAGCTGATAGAGCGAGAATAAACTCACAAGCGTTTCCAAAAAAAGCATTTAGCAGTGCGCCTTTCCCGGGACCAACATGTTCAGAAAGATGTTCTGTGGCCTTACCCATCAAGCCTGCCAGGGGAATAATTCCAAGGCACGCAGTAGCGAAAACCGCGACATCCGGCCAATGCAGGAAGTATGCCACGAAAGGTAAGGGCACTAGCACAAGTAGCGCGGTCAGAAGGTCGAACTGGACTGATTCTTTTGACATCGGTCGATGGTAAAGGTTACGGAGGGTCGCTAGTAAGTCTACCTGAGCCGGACAATGTCGGTCTCGACTCAAAAACGGAGAATGCCACCGCCGCTATGATTCGCGAGTCGATATCACATAGACTAGCTACCGTAGTGAAAACTGGTTGCAACACCCAGTCTTCATAGTTTAAAAGCTAGTCCATAGAGGACTGCCAGACCTCAACGGCACGTGTTTTCGGAAGTCCAACTACGATTAGATCTTAGATAAAGAACTGTGTAGATAATCCGCGATAGCATTCCGTTGTCAAGAAACAAGGTTTAGGGTTCCAGTATTACCTCACAGCAACTTCCGTTATTGAAAGGACCCTATCGCACAGCTTTGACTCAGGTCCCATAGAAGTAAACAGTGCACTTAAGTGTGCACAGCGACGCCTCACTGTCGGTGCGTCGCTTCTCGCCGCGGCTCAGCCGGGCCTCTAACAACCGGCGCACCCTGTGCGCGCAGCGACGTAGCACTGCCATGTGCGTTGCTTATCACCGGGCTCCAACCAACCAGAGTACCCCGGTGCGCACAGCGACGACTTCCGCGGACGAACGTCGCTGATCGCCTGAGCATTTCGCCTGACGAATCCCTGCTTCGAAAGGCATTAAGTAAATCACTTTTGGAGACCCTGTTCCATGTCTGACACACAGCAGGTGCGTGCTCCAGTAGCGCGAAGCGCACCGAAGAAGTCCAACAAGCTTGCGCGCCGTCTCAGACGGTTCAGCAAGTACGTCCAAGGCATCAGCCCGTTCGAGGGCGACATCAAGCCAACGCGCGTGCCTCTGATCAAGTTCGGCAGCGGCCGGCCGACCATGCCGTTCCCGCATCCCTGGAACTACCGACGTCCACTCGACCTTCTGAGCACCTTCTTCTGGGGTGCCGATGCCGAAGAAGGCTCGGGAAGACACAACCGCTACCTGGAGGTGCCACTCCTCGCCGACCCCGTCTACGTCACCCGCGACTACCAGGTCATCAAGGTCGTCACGCACGAAACCGGCGACAAGCCCGGCGAGTTCGATCGCGACACCCTGCCCACCGACGGCATCGCCCGAGCAACGGGACCGGACACTCTCCTCTACGCGAACGGTCCGTTCTGGCGTGAGCAGAAGCGCCTGGCAGCCGCTCCATTCGGCAAGACAACACTGTTCCAACCGGAACAGTTCCACGAGTTCGCCGCGACGTTCAGGCAGACCGCGGTCGAGCGCCTGCAAGTTCTGCGCGCTCACATGTCAACCCGAACCGGTCCGCTCCAGATCCACATGGAACCCGAAATCAAGGCGGTGATGTTGGAGATGCTCTCCAACAACTTCTTCGGGACCAGACTCACGTACGACGAGATCCGGAACCAGTACGTTCCTTGCATCGAGCGCGTGATCGACAACATCGTCCGCGACACGGTGACGAATCGGCTGGGCATTCCGCTCAAGCACATGCCGCCGGTCACCGCACGCATCCGGCAGAACAACGAGGACCACCGCTCCTTCGACCACCTGACCAACCTGGTGCTGGCGCAGCGACCGCTCGGAACGGGACTCTGGAGACAGTTCAAATCCGAGGTTCCAAGCTGGAAGCTGCGGAGCAACATCAAGGTCTTCCTCGCCGGAGCGCTGGAAGCGACGAGCTCCTTCGCGAGCTGGGCGATCTCGCATCTGGCGCGTGACCCGATCGCGCAAGAGCGGGTCTACCAGGAGGTGAAGGATCTCACGGACTACACGCCGGAAGCGCTCGACAAGTGCACCTTCCTGCTCAAGGTGCTGGACGAGACGCTCCGACTGACGCCGGCGCTGTACTTCCTGCCGCGACGCCCGTCCGTCGACACGTGGATCACAACGGACGACGGTCGTAGGCTCTTCTTGCCGGAAGGCACGCACATCCTTCTGGACGTGTGGAACTGCAACCGTCACGAAGACAACTGGGGCGTAGCGAGGACGGGATTCCCCGCGCTCCACTTCGCGCCGGACCGCTGGGATAACATTCCCAAGACGCGGGCGAAGGAGTTCATGCACTTCGGCTTCGGCAACGGTCCTCGCGTCTGCCCCGGCAAACACCTGGGTATGCTCGAGACCGCGCTCGTGGTTGGAGCGTTCGTGAAGCTCTTCCGTTTCAAGGCGGTCAATCGCACCGTCGAAGCCCGGGCCGGCGTCTCCACCAAGCCCGCTGACGGCGTATTCGTCGAGCTCGAACTCCGGCTGATAGCTCGGTAGCGTGAGAGCATCTCTTTGATCCCCGTCCAGAACTCGAGTAAACCTCAGAACTCTGTCACCATCCGAACCCTAGCGCTCTCCCCAAACACTACACGTGTTGTGGGGCATAGCTTCGGTTCTAACCAGCACTGACAAAGCAGAGACGGGCTGCTTCTCAGTGCACTTCACGAAAGGCCTCACCATGGCTACTGTGTCCGACCTCCTGCTCGCTCGACAGGGTCGCATCTCGGTCGCGGCTGGCTCCAACCGGATCGCTCAGGATCGCCTGCTCCGGGCCGCCGACTTGGAACTCGTCCAGCTCGGCTACGCCATGAGCTACAAGCTGCGGAATCGGCTCGCCACGATGTCCTCCGACGACCTCGGTGTCACCCTCAAGCGCATCATCCGGGTGCTGGCGGAACACATCGGCGCGGCGGACCGGCACGTCCCGTTGTTCCGACAGTTCCCGGACGGCGTGCCGGACGACACCTTCGCACTCTGGGTAAAGCGGTACCTCGTCCACTTCCTCCAGTCGAACGACGACGAACCCTGCCTGTTCTGCGGCAACAGCGGCTGCCTCCACGTCCTCCGTCCGTGCCACCACGTCGTGTGCAGCAAGTGCTTCGACGGGGCGAACTACAGCGGTTGCCCGGTGTGCAACCAGGACGTGGACCAGACCTCGCCGTTCTTCCAGCCGGCAGACCTGCGGGTCGCCAGCCCGCGGGAGAACGTCAAGCTGAAGCTCATCGACCTCGGCGACGGCGACGGCATCGAGGCGCAGCGTTGGTTCCAGGCGTTGTGCGCGCGCACGCAGGCGCTCTCCCCTGACGACCTCGACGGACTGCGGGCCATCCTCGTCGAGTTCAACGCCAACGTGCTGGGTTGGCTCCCGGAGGTGATCCCGCTCAAGGAGAACATCGCGGCCATCTTCGGCGAGCTGCTCAAGACCGGCGACCCCGACAAGGTGCTGACGGCAGGTAAGCCCTACCTCCGCACGGCGACGGATGTGCTGCGGCTGGTGGCAGCATACTCCGGCGCGGACGTCTCGTTGCAGGGGCAGGCCCCGACGACGTACCACGCCGGCGGCGGTCTCCCGAGCAAGGTCTTCCGCTTCAGGGTCGCGCCCATGAAAAAGGCTTTGCGACGGAGCATCCTCGGGCTGCTCGATCAGATGCAGTTCGACCTGCTGCTGGAGGACATGCTCCGGCACCAGAGCTTCTGGGTGTGGCTCGGAGAGTTCCTGCACCCGTTCGAGTACGCCAAGCGATTCCCGAACACGACTGTCGCCTTCGTCGTGCTTCGCGGCACGAAGCTGGGCGCGGACTACTTCGCAGAAACGGTCGGCCAGAGGGCGGGCGAACTGCGGCTCGATCCGGCGCAGGACGGACTCGGCTTCCAGACCTTCTATGGAAAGTTGGCGGAGGCAGCGAGGGCCGGTGACGCCGCGCGATTCCTGGACACCCTGGTGGAGCGTCCGGGAGAGTTGGCACGGCGTGTGCTCCACGCCCTGCAGCTCACTCTCGACGCCGGGCAGCCGACCACGCCCGTCGTCGCGGCGTACTGCGCGCAAACCCCGAAGTTCGCGACGCCGGTGCTGGCGACGCTGGCCGGCTTGCTGCCCTCCCGGCTGCAGACCGTCGGCGAACAGCCGGAGCGGTTGTTCTGGCCGAAGGGGCAGCCGACCGCAGTCGCGATTCCCGAGACGCGAAAGCCGCTCACACCGGCCATGGTGGCACCCATGGTCGATGCGACGAAGGCCGAACTGGTGCGCCGGTTCAGCGGCAAGCAGCGGTTCACGACCGGCATCGTAGACCGTGGTCTGGATTCGGTCATCGTGCCCTTCGCCGAGCGCGCGGCGAGCCGCACGGCGGTGAGCTTGACCCGCGGCTCATGGCTCCCGGCTCCGACGGGCGGGGTCACGCGGCTGTTCCTGCACTGGTGCGAGCCGGCTGACGGGGACACCACGGACCTCGACCTGTCGGTCGGCTTCTTCGGGGACGACTGGAAGTACCTGGACGTCTGCTCGTACTACCAGCATAAGAGCAACACGCGGGGTCTGGCGACGAGCGCCGGCGACAAGACGAGTGCGCCGTTCCCCAACGGCAGCACGGAGCTGGTCGACATCCACCTCGACCGGGCTCGGCAGGAGGACGTCCGGTACGCGGTGATGGTGGTCAACGCGTACCGCGGCATGCCCTTCTCGAAGTTGGATCGCAGCTACGCCGGCGTGATGGAACGCACCGACCCGGGTGGGCTGCACTTCGACCCGCGGACCGTGAAGCTCAAGTTCGCGCTCCAGGGTGAGCACGGCATCTACATTCCGTTGGTGTACGACATGCACGCCGCAAGGCTGCACTGGCTGGACATCTACGCGAAGGGGATGAAGTCTCACAACAACGTCGAGACGTGCCACGGACAGATCGCCGAAATCTGCCCGCAGTACATGCGATACTTCGCGACCGGGGCGCGGATGTCGATGTACGACCTCGGGCTGCTGCACGCGGCGGCGCGTTGCGACACCGTCTACCTGCGAGGGTCGAACGGCGTCCAGCGCTTCACGCGGGCGGCGCACGAGGACGCCCTGGCGTTCTACCGTCGGCTCACCACCGGCGCGCCGAACGAGACCGGCACGATGCCGAAACTCACGGATAGCACGTTCGCGTGCTTGCTCCACGGCGACGTGGAGATGCCGGCGAACAGCACGGCGTACGCGCTCTTCCGTGACCAGTTGACGCAGACCGTCGCGGGAAGCGACCTGCTGTCGTGACTGGGGCGTAGCAGTCGCTGCGCAGGCTAAGTGGAAGCTTACTTCTTCTAACGATTGAGCTAGCTTCCATGCTCTCCTGCGCAGCGACTAGCTGCTCTTCTACAACCATCACTCACCGGCGAACACAACACACAGGCTCGGCGGCAACTTCCTTCTCTACCTCAACAAGAAATAGTTGCCGTGATCTCCTGTGTTTCAGATACTTTCCGGAGCGGTCGGCTCAGGGCAAGCTTCCTTCTCATACAACTGAAAATCAGCTTACCTACTCTCCGACCGCTTAAGACAGGTTTTTCTCCGCATCATCGCAGCCGTCCTTGGCTGCCCCGTAATCCCGCAGTACCTTCCACTGCGCGGGAGGTCGCAGGCTTATGAACAGCTTCCTTCTATCAAACTATTCTTGACCCAGCTGTTCAAATCTCCTGCGCCCTCCCCTGCAGTGGCAGGCGGAGCGCTTCCGGATGGTTTGTCTCACTGAGTTTGATTAAGTATCCACTGGGATGCTCATCCGCTGTTGCGACTCTCCGAGGGAGATATCGCCTCAGTGCTCAGGTGAGAAACAACTTCGCGGGAAGCGTTAAATCCGATGTCGCTCGCCATGCGGGTGAGAGCTTCGGACATCCTTACACAGGCTCGGCGGCAACTTCCTTCTACTTCATACCTGCAACAACAGTTGCTGCAATCTCCTGTGTCCCGCCCAGCTCGATTGGCTCAGGGAAAGCTTCCTTCTCAACCTCAACTGAAAAATAGCTTCCTCGCTTTCCACTCGAAACTGGCAGGGCGAGAGGCACCCGAGAGGTGTCTCTTGCTTTCGAAGCCTTAGCTACTGGTTGTTATAGTATTTCAATTTCACAATAGAGACTCCCGAGAATCCGGTAGAGACGGCACTACGCAGGTAAGAAAGTTCGTACCTGCGTAGGATTGCTGACTTCAGCAAAGCGAAACTATCCGACCTGCCACTTATTTGGCAGGCGTTTCCTCGACACTGACGAGCAGAGGTTCACCGGACTTACCGGTAAACTCTGCCGAGCACGCCAAGGCCACCTTGTCCGCCACTTCCTCGGCGGTCAAGAGTCGCTTCTGACCGCTGCCCGCAGCGACCTTCGCGACGGCGTCGTCCTTCGAAGACCCACGCTGGACAAGGCTGTTGACGATCACGCCGGTCATGTCCGTGTCGACCGGAGCCGGGCAAATCGGCACACAGCGAACACCCTTGCTCGAGACCTCCTCCGACAGAGCGCGGGCGAAGCCGACCACGGCGAACTTGCTGGCACAGTATGCGCTCATGCCGCGGTAAGCCTTCACCCCTGCCATGCCCGCGAGGAAGACGATGTTGCCGGACTTCGCCGTCAGCATCTGCGGCACAAGTTCTTGCACGAAGAAGAGATTGCTCTCCACGTTGACCGCGAACATCTTGTTCCAGTCGGCACGCTTAATGGAGACTGCCGGACCGGACATCGAGATGCCGGCGCTGAGGACAAGATTGGCGGGCGTCCAATCGAGGTCGAGCAGCTTCTTGCTGACAGATCTGGCGAGCTCGGGATCGGACACGTCACCGACGCAGTACGCCGCCGTGCCACCGCTCGCGGTGATCTCGTCGCAGACCTTCCTGGCGGAGTCCTCCGTGCGGCCGGTCAAAAGCACTGGGCCCAGCTTGGACATCTTGAGCGCGACGGCGCGGCCGATGCCGCGAGTACCGCCGGTCACGATCGTTGCGCTCCGGGTTTCCACCTTGACCTCGACTTTCGATTCGCTGCCGGTTGCGACCTTGACACCCGATTCCACAGCCTTGGGCTCAACCGCAACCACGTCTGCTTTCACTGTTTCCATTACTTGTCACCTGGTTTTCCGTTGATGTGCTGTTTCTGCTAATACGCATCAACACTTCCGAACGCGATCAGTCACAGGAATCAATAGCCTTAGAGCGTGCAGCAACGGTCTGTCGTTCTGCGGCCATGCGTCCTGAGCCTGTTACGATGTCGAAATCACCTGCACTCACGCACGCAGCAGCAACCACGAGCACATAGACACATCACTAGCGCAACGCGTTTTGGTCTCGAACAACATGGATTACGGGCGAACGATAGGAAGTAGGTCTAAAAACTGGAAAGAAGTAATTAGCTAAGGGTGTCCGAATTGCTGCGCCAGTTTCAACATCAATCGAACATATAGCGAGTGGCTGCCAACCAATGCGCAGCATACGTTTTCAAAAAAAACATCACCCACGTGTTAGCAAGATTTAAATGCAATTCCATTATGGTATCACTAGCCAAGTGTTCCCGGAGGTGGCGTAGGACTTGACTATCCAATCTATCGCTGGCAACAAAATCAATCGCAAATCTTGGAATGATTTATGTTTCCCAAAGGCATCGTATTTAGTACCACTAACAACAAGTCGATTTCACACAAATTCTACGGAAATCGAATTATTGCATTGCGACAAACATGCCATGTTCTCAGACCAACTCGCCCTGAGTTGGGAGTTGGGTGAAGCCGCTCGACGACACAAGCGGCTTCTGGAACGGTGCGATGCGTTAAGCAAGTTCATAAAGTCGGGGGCAAGATAAGAGCGACAACCCAGTCTGCTCGCCACAGTATTGCCACCTCTGACGGTGCGCACAAAAGCATGCCGGAGTTCGGGCGGGCTCGAGCATGCTTTGCTCCTCTAACTTTCCTATATCGCCTAGTATCTACCGACCAACCTGAATTATTCATGGCGCGAGCTTATTTGAGACCCTGGGAGGCTTTCGGGGGGATAGTTAGGTGTGTTCGAAGGTTTTAAAGCGCTTGAAGTATCGTTGTGTTGAGGGTTTACGGGCTACGACGTTTGTGGTCCCTATCAAAGTGGTCGCAAACCAAAGCACCGGTGCGCGATCAGCAAGATTTAATCGCAAACTTCGATATTACATGTGGTGAGAAAATTGAATTGACCCCGCAAACAGTGCATAGTGGCGTTTACGAAGACAACACAACGCAAG
>JAIERK010000044.1 GCA_019746975.1 Candidatus Obscuribacterales bacterium | reverse complement strand
GAGCGAAATTGATTGAGTCCGAATGGCTCATGGACATCCCCAACTCCCCGATCGCCAAGCCCAGTATATGCTTGCCGATTCGACAAGGCAATCAAAATCTAGCGATTCCGGTCAGGTTTAATATGAGATCTTCTCGGAGCGCCAGGGCTCAGGGTTTCATTTAAATGAACAAGGGTTGCCAATAGAAGCTTTGCACACAAAAGAGAATGAGTAATGAGATTTCTGAATTAATGTCGAACAAAACAGACCTTCGCCAATGCAAGTATTCATCGTTTTCTTATGTTTGCTCTTGGCACCACAATGCACCACCATGCACCGCCAGCAGTGCAGATGTCACATCCTATCAAGCCAAGAGAAGCGAGAATACATGCGCCAGGAAGGTTGAAAAGGTTGAACGTTGTTAAACGCAACCTACTCGCTTGGCCATCATAATATCCGGCTTGCCGTAACCGTTGGCATCTGGCACGACACCTACGATCTTGAATCCCAGCTTTTCATAGAAGGAAAACGGATGTCGGCCGTTGTTCTTAATCTTAGCAACCTGCTCCCATGTGTCTACATATAGATCCTGACCAGAGAGGCTCGTCATGTCGTTTTGGTCATCAGTGCCCAGGTAAATGGTCAACCCCTTCAGATCGCAAACCTGCTGCGCGAGCCGGTCCATCAGTGCTCGACCTATGCCACTGCGACGGCTGTTAGCGTCGACACAGAGCGGATGCAATTCCCATACACGGCCGCTATATGCCCGAATTGCTCCGACCCAGCCAACGACACTACCATTGGTGCCAAGCGCGACGTAACCGATTCGATCGTCGCTCAAGCACTCGGTTACTTCCGCAGCCGCATCTTCAATGGTCGGCCAGGCGTCCGGCCAATCGTCTTTGAAGCTCTCATGAAGTATGCGCGCCACCTCGTCGAGGCGTTGCTCAGAGCAACTCTTCAGTTCGATGATTTCAATACCTTTAGTCAATGTGCTGGTATCGCTCATGGTGCCAATGCCTCCTCTTATACTTATTTACCAGTACGATGATTTCTTCGCCGCGCCTTTCGACCCGCATCCGTAGCAGAAGTCCTCGACTCGGCCTGCGCTCGCAGAATCGTAACGCGGTCCCAGAGCAAATCGATCCAAGATGTCGAAGGCGAGTCCGGCAAATTCGACTCTCTCTGAGCCTGATTGATAAGAATGGCAAGTTGACCCTCGCTGATGATTCCAGCCTTGACCAGCCCGTTGAGAGCTCGATCCAATCGCTTTGGAATGATCTGATCTTCAGAGCCAGTCATGTCGATTATTGTCCCGCTGAATACAACTCCGCCAGCCGCGACTATCGCCGTCGAATCGCGCACAGCACTCCGAGTCGATGAAACCCTCGCAGATAAGCCTTCCATCAGAGAGCTTCGAGCGTAGGTTACCACAATCTGAATCACGTTTGAAATCGTGTCACTAAATAGCGTTTCGGAACAAATCAGGTGTCAAGACGTTATAGTAATTGAGCAGGATTGTTTGAGGAAATCAGATGAAAACCAACAAATTATTCGCCCTTTGCCTGTCCACACTGCTCATCGTCGGCAGTGCAGGAATCGCATTTGCTCAGGGCGACGCGGGAGAAGACCCGAGGATGGCTGACCCTCTAGCCCTGTACCGCATGGCCGGCATCAATGGTGACCAGGAAGAGCAGATAAGAAAACTGGCGAAAGACTTCGAAGACGCCCAACGCGTCAGAGCGAAAACAGCATTCGCAAAGTACAAAGAGCTTTCCGATTTGCAATTACAACCGGACCCAGTCGAAGAAGACGTTTTGGCAAAGCAGGAAGAGATCAACAAGGTAATTGCCGAAATGGCAACAGAGCGCATGAAGCTGCTACTGAAGGTCCGAAAAGTTCTCACTCCAGACCAGCGCAAAAAGCTCGTCGCGCTGTTAGGTGACAAGAGTGGCCCGGGCAAGGTCCCGGCAGCAGCTCCGGATGAGGGCAAAGCGGAAGGTCCTTAAGATCAGGACGAAAGACTTCACGAAAAGCATTCAAAAGTTAGCGCAATGATGCATTAACTGCGGATCTAGATTAGAATGTTTGGTTTATTACACTGCTAGTCGCAGCAATAAGCAGAATGTCACGCAGATCTACATCCGGAATCACCCGACAACATCACCACAATGGTACTCGGAGAGGCAGACTCATCGCAGTTTTCATGAGCCTTGTCACGGTTTCGTTCTACTCCTTTTCGACACCCACATCTGCTCAAGTCGAGCCATCCGAGACCGAACCTACCGCCTCGCACCAGCCTGCGATGGACCCGGAGACGTTCGGTCAACGAGCCCTGACGATAGCCACTCGAGAGTTTCCAACCCTTAATTTGAAGCTGTCTGACAAGCCACTTCTTTTTACCTGCACCGGCGGCAGGCTTTCGCTTGAAAACCTTTACAAGGTAGTTAAGGAAGACTCAGAACGAGGCAAGGAAGACGAAGAGATCAGAAGATTTCTAAAGAGTATCTCGGAGATCAATCCTTCAAAGGCGACATCACCACCGATACCATGGGATGACGTTAAGACGCGACTGAGACCACAGATATTTCCTTCCACATACTTGAAAAAAACCCAAAAACTGCTGGTCGCGAGGTCTTTGCCATTCTCTCGTAAGTTGCTCGAGGGATTCGTCATCGACTCGGAAAACACCTTTCAATACGTCACTAACGACCACCTGAAAGCCTGGAAAATAGATGTCGACCAGCTCAGTAAGTGCGCGTACGACAATCTAGACCGCGCATCTCAGGATTTAAAGTTGGAAGTGGTTGAAGCTGGTGGCCGAGAATCTCGCGGCAAATACATCACCATATCGGTCACAGACGGGTACGCGGCGGCGCGAATCCTGCTGCCGGATATTCGAAAACGTTTGCAAAAGGATCTGGGTGATCCATGTTATGTCGCCATTCCCAATCGAGACTTTCTGATTGGCTGGTCGCCTGACTTTTCGCACAAGGAAAAGTTTGTAGAGCAAGTTCGCAAGGATTTCCAAAGTCGGCACCATCCGCTCACCCCGCTGATTTACGAGCTCGACGATGCGAATCTGGAAAGTGTACGCGACGACTCGGTCAAGACTAAATCGAAGCGCCACCGCCGGCGCCACTAGAGCGCCGCTAATCAATTCCAAAATGGATAAACGGTGCCCACGCGTGAATCGGTTGTCCGTTTGCCAGCGCGCGCCTTTGTGCGGTTCGCAGGGCGTCTGCGATTGAGACCTTGCCGGCTTGCCAGGCATTGTGAAAGTCTTGCATGAGATCGGAGGTCGAACGATCCGCTACCTCCCAGAGACTGAGCACGAGGTTGGGCATTCCGGCATACATTAACGCCCTGGCCAAACCAAGGATCTCACCACCAGGAGTGACTAGATTCACCCCGGTCTGGCACGCAGACAGCACAAGCAGGCGTCCGCATTCAGTCCTCAGAGAGCTCCGCTCGAGAATAGATGCTGCTGTGAGGACGGTCCCGTCCGCGAGCACCAGACCCGATGACATCGGCTCCTCAGCACTGAACACCGCATGTCCAGCAAAATGAACGACAGGATACTGACCGAAGAGAGTCGAAAAGTTCTCCTTCACCTCATCGTTGGTAATCAATCGCGAATCATGAGCGGCTTTGTTGCCGACCTCCAGAATATTGCGAGCCTCCTCCATCGTGTACGACAAGTCATCCAATCCAGCTGCAGATCGCAGCGACGAACTGAACACAACGCCATCGAGACGCGTCGCGGAGTAATCGCTAATCGCCGAGATGAGATATCGAGACATTGATTCTTCCTGCGATCCAGCATCCTTCGACAACACTGGTATCAAACTGATTGACGGCAAATAACTAAAGGAAAATTTTTCGCAGAGATATGATTCTCCGTCATGCAGTGCCGCGAAGGGCAGGTGGAACAAACTGCCGTGCGGAATGATTACAAGCCGACCGATCTGTTGATTTACGCCCTCTATGACCGGTTTTAGCAAGGCATCATATAAACGCCTGCAGATTGAGATTGGTACTTCCCAGCCTTCAGTAGAGGACATTTCTAAGAACGTTTCTAAATCTATCGCGAGAGAATCGCGTTGCTCTCGATTGGACAACATGTGCACAACCGGCTCTTTCTGCGAGCTCGCCACCGATGCTGCCACCAAGAATTCATCTGTCCAAAAATACTCGATAATCACAGTGTCTTCGCGAAGCGTCGTGCCGTGCTGCGTCCAGAGCGACTTGATCTCATTGAAGCCTAGCGTACTTGATGAGACCAACTCGGCATAATTAGGATGCCGCCTCCTGAGTTGGCTAACAACCTCGCGCCATTCGCTGTAGACTTTATGAGCATCTTCCGCAGTCATGACGCCGCCGCGGTGACCAGAGTCACCGAACGAAGGACCTTGCCAGATGCGCTCCAAGCGATCGATCTGACCTCGCAGCTCGCGCTCCTTCACGATAAGGCGCATCAATGCTTCATCATCGCTGCTGGAGAGATGACTTATGTCGATCGGGGAGTTGCTCAACAGGTCCACTAGAGCTCGAGACTTTGCACGGCCCACGTACTCCAGAGCCTCAATGCGCTTGCCGAGAGCAAGGGAGACACGAACAACGTTTTTGTATAACTCCTCACCGCGGTTGGCAAAACTGGTTTTTAAATCGTCTGTTTTTATGGTGGCGCGCTGCTCATCAAACAAATCCGCCGCCCGCGCTAGATACTCGAACGCCGGTTGCAACTGTCCGGTGCGCTCACTGAGCTTTCCAAGATTCGCCAGGTAAATGCGCTTACCAAGCCTGTCTTCAACCTGGTCGCTTAGCTCCAATGCAGTCGAGTAATACTCCTGGGCCTTCGTCAGATCTCCTTTCTCAAAGTAGCAATCACCAACGCTATCAAGATGCGAAGCCTGAGATTGGGCATCTTCATTGGCTTTGGCAATCTCGGCCGCGCGAAGGCAAAACTCGGCAGCCTTGTCGGCGTCTCCAAGCTTCAACCATGTCGTGCCCATGTTGCCGAGCCAGATACCCTGATGTCGCGTGTCTTCAGCCTTCTCCGATAGAGCGAGTGCTTGCTCATATCGGGCAAGCGCATCGCTAAATGAGCCGATCTCGAACAATGCGTTGCCTTCCGACCCTTTGCAAACGCTCATGGTCTGGACATCGCCGTCGAACTCCGCCTCCAGATATGCGGTTCGGTAATAGACAATCGCCAGATCAAATTTTCCGAGCTCTGCCATGCAGAGCCCCAGACTCCCATTGAGGGCCGCCTTGTCGAGAGTTTCCTCCCTCTGGTGGAGAGCGTCTGTAAAACAAGCACAGGCAAGCTCCGCCCAGCCTCGACTAAGGTACAACCGACCCAGATCGCGATAGGCGAACTCCAAAATCGCAGGGTCTTTCACGGTGGACGCAAGATCACAAGCATCGTGCAACTGCTTCATCGCTTGATCGATCTTGCCCATCTCTCGGAGCAACTCTCCCAAAACGAGCTTGGCCTGCCCCATCACGTTGTCGGCATTGTGGAGCGCCGCAGTTTCAATGCTCTCAATCAGCAACGCTTCAGCTTCTTCGAGCTGCTGCAACTCCACCTTCGTGACCGCAAAATAAAGCAGATACACGGACAGATTAAATGGTCGCATCAAGCTGCGGCCAAGGTCCACCGCCTTTTGATACTCCTCGCATGCTTTCTCGAGATTCCCGCTCTGCAAGTACTGGCTTGCCGACTCGCCATGTCGGTCCATGTCCTTCAGTTTTTCGGTTGGGTTGCTGGACTTACTGCCCATGACGACCTCGCAACAGCGCACTATGATGATATGCGAGAATTGAATCTACCGCTCGTATTTATCCGGAACTCGGTTTTTTTAGACAGATTGCGCATGTTGCGTCACATTGCCCAGCCCAATGGACCTGACCGAGCTTGACCTGAAGTCAAGGTAGCCGGACTTTGCCGCATTTCCCGACTAATCAATAGGGCTCAGGCTTTACTCAATTGAGTTTAAACCCAAATCGCCGAAACGCAACTGCGTTACTCAATCCCGATCAAACCGCAATCCCAATCCCAATCTCAATCCCAATCTCAATCTCAATCTCAATCCCGATCTCAATCTCAATCTCAATCCCAATTCAATCCCGATCCAAAACGCAAGCGATTCTGGTTGCCGAACCGGTTGTCAAAGTCGCGGTTTTTATCAGATCAAGTTAACAGCTAAGAACCGTAATTCATCTGACCTTTGTACGGTGGATAGGTCATGGCTTCGTTCTTCACAGCAGGAAATCCGGCATTACTCTTTTTCACACCGTAATTCTGATGTGCTTTGCCTCGATTTAAGCCAGTTTGAGAGATTGGTTGAATGTTTTGCGGGTATGCCGATGGCATGCGCGAGAAGTTGGTGTAACCGGAAGCTGAAGTGCGCAGATAGCTGCGGAAACCGCCGGAAGGCAGATTTGCCGAAGTATGGTCGTTGCTGAATGACATCGGGGCTTGACCTGGAATCGCACTCTTCCGATTGCGAGCGCCTTTTATGAAGCCCTTCATAGCGTCTCCAGGAATCAGGCTCAGCGGAAACGGCGGTGGGCCGATTCTGGCATAGAGATCATTAGCGGCAGGTCCTACAGCGTTAGGATTGACGCCGTTTTGCAGGCAAGCGGTCTCGACGAGCTTGTTCATCTCGAGCTGTTCTTGCGGAGAGAGGCGCTGCGGAGGCATCGGCTCATCACTTTGCGTCGGTCCCATGGTGGGAGCAGAGTTGAACTGTTGAGGTTGCTGCGCGAAATTAAGTGGTTGGTTGAAGCGCTGCTGCTGATTGAAACTCGGGTGGTTAAACTGTTGTTGGTGCTGTTGCGGATGGGCCATCATCGGCATCGATTGCATCGGAGTCTCAGCACAAGGAAAGCCGACCCTGCCTGGGATCGCCGGCATGCTGCCTGGTACCGCTCGTGGTGCAATCGGCCGAGTATAAGTGCTGGCTACTCGAGCAGCGGCCTTCAGACGCTGCGATTCAGTGCGCCGCTCATGTGCCTTCACGGCGAACTTGCCGCGCGGCGACATGGCTGCCGGATCATAACTGTCAACGGAGCTGTAATACGGCGAATACTCTGAGACACCGCCATCGAGGGTGGTTGCCTGGTTGCTGTAGTCCATCGCAGCCGTTTGCGGAGAGAGCGCGACATCCATTTCAGCCTTGCTGGGCAGTTTTCGGTTGGCGAGGAATGGTCTCAACTTCACGCCCTTCGCGCTCAGAGCCTTGCGAGTAGCTACAGAACGCGGGTCAGACATGGAAACTTTACGACCTTGACCGAGGGGCTGCGCCGGACCGGCGACCAATTGCACCGGCTCCTGTGAAGTGGTCTCCACCAGGCTCGATTTCAAGAAATCAGCCGTGGATGATGCGCGCCCATCCTGTGCAAATGCTGGATGTTGAGCAGCAACGGACAAAGTAGCCGCTACATTAACTCCCACCAGAACTGCTGATACCTTCATTGTTTCCTTCAGCCTCTTCCATACGCGATCGGAACGCGATTGGTCGCAATGCAAACCGCCATTTACACCGTACTTTTGAGTTTAGGATTTCGCCGGCAGACTGTCACTGGGAAATGTACGCATGAGACTGTGCCGGGCGAAGTCCGGGTGGGGTAATTCCCACCATGACAACCCCCCTTGTCCGGATGGCTGATAGCGCCAATTTTGAAGGAGGTAATGATGCTGAGAGGAGCCCCTAGCGTCCTCTCGACGATTTATGGAGTTTTTGGCACAGATTTACGGCTTGGAAGACAGGAGCAGGCCGTCGGAACGCAACCACCCCGCCGCAAGCCGAACCAGCGCAACGAGATCGACCACAATATCGAACTGCGACTGTCAGTAAGTAAGTCTCCATCCTGGAGACTTGCAAGTTTTACTCCCAGACCAGCCTGTACCCAACACCTCTGACGGTGAGAATATGCTTGGGTTGACTTGGATTGTCTTCTAACTTCTCGCGCAGGTAGCGAATATGGACATCAACAGTCCTGCTTTCCCCAAGAAAGTCAGATCCCCAGACCTGGGAAAATAGCTGATCTCGAGAAAAGACTCTGTTAGGCTGTCTCGCCATTGCCAATAGCAGCTCGAACTCCTTGAAAGTCAGATCGACTTCCTTGTCCAAGACCCGCACAGTTCGACTGTCGACGTCGATGTGCAGCTCGCCCAGCCTGATGCCTGTCACCTGGCGCTGCGCATCCGGAGCCTCGCGCAAATGGGCCTTGACCCGAGCGACCAGTTCTCTCAACCGCACCGGTTTGGCTATGTAATCATTGGCGCCCAACTCGAGACCGACCACAGTGTCGATCTCCGAAGTCCTGGCTGTGAGCATGAGTATCGGTGTCTTTTTGTCCAGCGCGCGCACGCGACGGCACAATTCGTAACCATCTATTCCAGGCATCATGAGATCTAGAATGACAAGGTCGGGCTTGTCTTTCTCGTACATCTCCATGGCCCTCAGGCCATCATGCGCGAGGCTTGTGTTGAAGCCCTCTTGGCTCAACACATACTGAATAGAATTGGCAATGTCCACCTCGTCATCGACGATGAGTATCTTTTTCATATGTTTCTAAAAAGCTAACTAGTAATCTTCATAGTATTATCGACAAGGGGAGCTAGTTAATTAGACTTCGCCTGGTTTAAAACTTACATAAGTCTAGTCGAATCTGAGCATAATTGCAGGCAAACGAGATTTCAACGTTAAACCTGCAAGGATTGAGTTAAAACCTGATGTACTTAGCCCTGAAGCCGAAATTTTCCAGGCGAATCGCTCTAATCCTCGCGTGCGCTTTGTTGTTACCAACAGCTGACGCAGCTCAGGCAAAAGTCGAGAAAAGCGCAAAACCGGCGGTCCATCCAGGTATACCTGGGCAAATGCCCTTTTTCAATCCCTACCCGCTCATGGTTTATGGCGTCCGCGTGGGGATTGTCCGAAAAGAACCACATGCAAAGTTTGCGATCTGGGCTCCTGGAGCTATTTTCGTCGACGGTCGTCCGGTTTTTGCGCTGAAACCGAGCACTATGTACCTGATTACACCTCACGAAATTCGAGAGATGGCAACAGGTCGAAGCTTTCCGCTTCCACCTGACAAGCGAGCGATCGTCTCGAGTCCTGACTACCGAGTTTTTTGCGATAAGTGGTGGCGCGGTTGCCTAGAAATAGTAAGCTTCGGCAACAGTATCAACGTCATCAACTTGCTAGATCTGGAGGAGTACCTCCTGGGAGTAGTACCCGCAGAAATGCCTGCAAGTTGGCACCTGGAAGCCTTGAAAGCGCAGGCCATTGCAGCTAGAAGCTACGCCTGGGCGCATATGGGAACGGGCTCGAAGTGGATGAAATCGCAAGGCTTCGATCTGGTCCCCGATGTGCGAGATCAGGCATACAAGGGGCTCGCCCGAGAGGCACCGTCGACTTTCCGGGCAGTCGCCATGACTCGCGGAATCGTTCTCAAGGACTCTGGCAGGGTAAAACCTGGTTTTTATCGTGCCACCGTCGGCGACGCCATGGAGAACCTGAACATTCGCAAAAAGCACGTCCCGACAACCAAGTTAGAGAGTGTAACCGGCGTACCAGAAATTCAGGGCGTCGCAGTTAAGCAATGGGACGTCAATGGAAACGCGCGCAGCGTGCAGGTTATCGGAGGAAAGAATACGCGCGAAGTCTACGGCGTAGCCCTCGCGAAGATGATCGGTCTTGCCACGGCTGGAATTCTCGATGTTCATGAAGAGGGCAGCGGCTGGATGTTCACCTATCGTGGACCAGGCAACGGCGCTCGCGGCCTCAGCCAGCACGGAGCCAATGCATTCGCCAATCACGGTTGGCGCTTCGACCAGATCTTGCAGCAGTACTACCAGGATCCCGATGGTCAACTGCGATTGGACTATCTTGATCGTTACAAGGCTTCAATGACACCCCGCTTCCCGCCACCACCAAAAGAAAAGCCGCAGGAGCAGCCAGAAGTAGAAGCTGTAGAAGAGGAACCGGAAGAATAGTCGCGACTACTTCAAGTAACAACGTATTATGTTTGCTAAAGATGATTGTTCATAACCGGCCATTTAGATAGAATTCTGTGACTCAACTTCGGAGCTGTTATGCCAAAAGAACACATACACACTGACTTCATGGATCGGCAAGCCAAGGAGAACGCCAAGTCTGGTACCGCCCGCGGTTTTTTCATTGGCTTTGCAATATTGATCCTTGTTGGTGTCGCATTCGGTGGCATGCAGGTTTTTAATTACTTCAGCAATTTTGAGACTAATCAGTTCAAACGCAATGTCGCTGTCAATTTGAAAGCGCCCAAGGTGGTCGATGGAAAAGCGGTCGTATCAGTTGAAATTAAGAACGCCAACGCCTTCGATATCTCGAATCCAGTGTTTACCTATTCGATCGATGGCAAAGAGACTAAAGTGATTTCGTCAGGACAGGTAAAAGTCGAAGGCACCATCCCCGCAGCAGACCGCAGAACCTTCGATGATGTGCCGCTCGGTGAAGTCACGGGGCAACCCGCGCGCATGCACAGCGACCTGGTCAGCCTATCGGTGAACACCGAAGCTCGCCCATTGCCGAAAGGTTATCCGGCTCGATTCGCCGGCGCCATGCATAACACCGGAGCCGCTCTTATCTCTGCCTTGAAGCCACTTGTCGAAGAAGTCCCGGACTTCGAATCCGGTCATATCGCCCTGGGTCTGGCATATCAGGACCAGGATGACTGGGCAAATGCGATGAAAGAGTTCCAAGAGGCCGGAAAGGTCAATCCCCAAAGTGCCAATGCGAAGTACCACGAAGCTATGGTCTACGCTCATGAGAACAAACAAAAGGAAAGCGAAGATCTGTTGAAAAAGGCGGCCGAACTCAATCCCTCCGATCCAGCTATTAAGAAAGCCATCAGCGCGCATGGTGCTGTAACTCCGGAGCCAACCGAGAGCGAAGAATAGATTAGCGATTCACCGGGTCCGTTGCATACGACGATGCCTTCGCACGGCGCCTCACTTACGGACGTTTCACACGGCTTCCAGAGTATACTCGTAGACGTTTCGCACAGGCTTTGCGGACTGGGGCGTGAGCAAAGGCATTTCGACATACAGCTTCTTAACACGCAAGAACCGAGCTTCAGACGAATCAGCCTGAGCATGCTCAGAGATTCTATTTTCAGCGATTTCGAGCATTCGTTTGATCTGCATATCGCCTGGACTACAGCCAGAAGTTAGCATCTGATGAACATTGTTGAGCGCATAATCGTCTTGATGAACAATCAGATCTCTTTCGGCTTTCGCTCCAAACCAGTTGTTCGGATAACGTCTATTGAACACACGCCGCTCGCTCAACTCCAATTCGTAGAGACGCAAAGCCTCATCGACCTGGGTAGATCGGCGTGGCAGTTCTCGGCTGGTTATCTTAAGGTCGGCCAAAGCCTGCATCGACCGGGCTAAATTGGTGCAACCAATGACGCCTTCCACTGACCCAGAAGAATAGTATTGCTGATTACAACGAGTTGCGAGAGTCGGATTATAGGGTGCTGATGTTACAAGAGTGCAAAAGAGAAAAATGATTGTTCCGATAGATCGACACTCGCAGAACAGCACCTATTCAAGCGAGATCAAGTAGCCCCGGAAGTGGTGCTAAAGCAACATTGATAATGGAGCTCAAAACTTGGCCTTGACTCTTTATAGTTAAAACTACAACTGTGTTAAATGCCTGATGCAAAACAAACTGAATTGCCGAATTGCTGAATCATTCTTCTGTGATTGTTGTAATCGACCATGAGCTTTGTGATCGAAATTCAAACTTATTTAGGAGCGCTCAGCAAATGCCGAAGGGTCAAAAATGTCGCTTGATGATGATAACAAAATTCGTGCTCTAGCTGGCAAACAGTCGCATCAACGAACGGATATGAGTTAGTATCGAGCGCGATGAGGAGCGGAGACAGGGTGCATTGTTTGAGCTTTCGACCGCTTCTTCGGTGGCGGAGCGGTTTGTGCTGAGGGCGGAACTTGCGGCATCAGCACGCTTTCCTTTACGGTCTCACGCTGCTGAATTGGCGTCTTCTGGTCACGGTCCATAGCTGGCATCTTGGAGGTAATGGCTGACTTGACCTTGGACAGCGCGCTCACATTCGTCTTAGTTCTCGACGGCTCGTCACCAGTTGATTGATCGCTTGGAGTTTTTGCACCGAGAGCACTGGCTAAAGATTCTGGAGCAGCTAGTCCTGGTGAGATATTCGAATTGGTGACCTTCGCCCCCAAGCGGCTCGCGAGTGGATTCCGCTGGGCCACAGCTTGCGCGTGGTTGTTTGCCGAGAGCTTATCGAGTTGCTGTGTCGTTTTCGAGACATAGGGGCGTTGAGGACCTGTTGCGCTCGCGACCGAGACGGGATATTCAACTGTGCCTGCTTCTTCTATAGGAGCTTGATCTCCATTTTGTCCGATCACATCCGCAAGAGCGGAGTCACCATCACCGGTGCCATACTCTCCGCTATCTAGCTCGCCACCGAAGTTGGTGCCCGGCGGTCGCAGTATAAGTGGGGACTGACGCAGGTCGAGATAAGACATTCGAGTGGTTGTCTTCATAGACGCAGGCTTCGGCATGTCCATACCGGTATTTATCAAATCGCCTCTCGTGACTTTCTGCAGCGGCGCCGGAGGAGACCCGGCAATCTCGTCCATAAGAACCTGGAAGTATGTATCTGGATCTTGAGGTCGCACCACCGGCGGTGAAGTATCGACTGGAGTCGCGACATTGACAGATGTTTCCAACATCGTCACGCTCATGCCCCTAAGCGCCTCCATAATGCCTTCTCTCGTTTCCGCGAACTCGATGGTGTCAAGTTCTGCCTCTTCAGAAGGTTCTACAATGTTCTCCAGCAGGCCGGTTATGTAGTTCTGGCTGGTCCATGGCGGTGCCACAGGAGGCACCATTTCCGCGGTCATCTGTCCCTTCGGAGCTGTCGGCTCTTTAGAGGAAGCCTGTAGCACTGCGGGTGTCACTATCTCCAGTGTCCGCTCCGCCTGCCGAGAATATGTTGCCGCATAGGCCTGCTGCAGAGGCGGCGCGAGCGCATGGAGCTGCGCAGAGGCGCTTGGATTGGTCTCTAACGGACGACTAATTGCAGTTATGACTGGCGAAGCAACTGGCAAGGACAGATCAGGCACCACGTCGGAAGACGGGAGAGCCGACAGTTTAAGAGTCTCGAAGACGCGATTAGAATCGGTCGATTCAGACCCCACCTGATGCCATGGTGAAGGCAGTACCGATGGTGGCTCCAATTGTCGAGGAATCTGAAAATTGAGGGTATTAGCCAATACTACAGAGAGCGAGGTCGGCCGCGCCGTCGGAGGCTGCGGTCGCGGAACAGACAATTCATTGGTCTCAGTTGCGGCGTCTGATTCGTCGAACCAGAGTTCGGTCGGGTGCCACAAAGGCTGTTCAGGTGCGGCCGCTGCTGGTTGAGGCGACGCTACCAACTCTTCGCTCGGAACAGTCGCTTCCAGCGCAGTTAACTCGGTTTGGTGCCAAAGTGCCTGGTTCGAAACATGCTCGACCGCCGGCGACATTTCGAAGGACTCGAACGGACCAACCGCATTTACCGAGGTAAATTCGGTCTGGTGCCAGAGTGCCTGGTTCGGCACATACTCGACCGTCGGAGGTGACATATCGAAGGTCTCAATCGGAACAATCGCGTTCACTGAGGTAAATTCGGTCTGATGCCAAAGCGGCTGCGTAAGCGCATGCTCTAACGGTCGAGCCGCGGCCAGCTCAAAGGTCGTGTAGGCTGGGACAACATTCGCAGATTCCGTATCAGTTTTATACCACAACGGCGCATCA
>JAIERK010000017.1 GCA_019746975.1 Candidatus Obscuribacterales bacterium | reverse complement strand
CCGCGCCCCTTCCCTGGAGCAGTCGCCCCCACTATCGGCGCAACCGTTCGGGAGCGCGAACCACCGAGAAGTCGTCATGGTTACGAAATCCGTGTTCCTCTAGTCACGGCGACGAGGCTGTTGAAGTCGCCAGCGCAGGAGGGACAACACTGCTTGTGGACGTGCCGGCGTCATTCGTCGGGGGCGTCGATTCCTTCGCTGTCGATTGCGCGGCAACCACTTTGGCGTCCGCCGGCGTCTCGGCCGGCTGATCATGCTCGTCGAGGAACCATTGTGCATTCAATGCTGCCATGCACCCGGCACCGCTGGCGGTGATTGCTTGCTTGTACTTCTCGTCCTGAACGTCGCCAGCCGCGAAGACTCCTGGGATGCTGGTCGCGGTTTCGGTGGCTTTGATAAATCCGCGCTCGGTGAGTTCGAGTTGCCCCTTGAACAGGGAAGTATTCGGCTCATGTCCGATAGCGACGAAGATACCATCGAGCGTGAGCTCGCTCAAATCACCAGTCTTGATGTTCTTCAGGCGAACACCTTTGACTTTGCCTGAGCCGCCATCCAAGATCTCTTCAACCACCGAATCAAGCACGAACTTGATCTTGGCGTTGTCCTGAGCGCGCTTGAGCATGATTGGGGAGGCACGAAATTTGTCGCGCCGATGAATCACGGTCACACTCTTCGCGAATCGTGTTAGGAAGACCGCTTCTTCCATTGCCGCATCGCCGCCGCCGACTACTGCGACATCTTTGCCTCGGAAGAAGAAACCGTCGCAGGTCGCGCAGACAGACACGCCTCTACCCATGAGCGTTCTTTCGGAGGCGATACCGATGCTCCTTGAGCGAGCGCCGGTGGTGATGATGAGCGTCTCGGCCAGGATTTCCTGCGCGTCGGTCACGATCGCGAAGGGGCGTGAGCCGAGCCGAACAGTATGAGCATTCTCGGAGACGAACACAGTCCCGAAGCGGAGAGCTTGCTTGCGCATGTTCTCCATCAGCTCAGGGCCCTGAACCCCATCGGGAAAGCCAGGGAAGTTTTCGACTTCGGAAGTGGTCATCAATTGCCCTCCCGAGGAAACACCTTCGATAACAATCGGGTTGAGCTGGCCTCGAGCCGCATAAATCGCAGCAGTCAATCCAGCAGGACCGCCGCCGAGAATCGCGAGTTTCGTTGTTAGTGCCATGAGTTTTATTCCTGGTGAAACGAGATGAAAAGTCCTCTCAGCAAAAAATGCAAAAAACAAACACTGAACTGTACAAATCATGACGACGTGGAAACAGCCGCATGACAACGTCTCGGGAGTTCTGATTTACTCATCAACGAACGAGGTGCCTCTCGTAACGACCGTTCGGCGGTGCTTTCGCCGGGTGGTAACTCGCACTAGCTATCATTAAGAGAGAATGATCTTTAGTGCTAGCTAGCCCAGCCAAGCGAGTAACTGGTTCTTTGTCCATGTGAAACTTTGCTGTCGCTAGTTAGCGAAAATTTTGACAACCCTTTTCTGCTGTGGCAGATTAGCGGAGAAAAATTGTCGGCGATATATCGACTGGGTGTTGTTTGATACCGCTCATGGTGCGTGTTGCAATATCAATAGCGCGAAATACATTAGGTGGAGTTAAGAATGATAGTCTGATTTTATGAAACCCTGTGCAATTACGTGAAAAGCTGAAAAGACTGACTGAGCGCGGGGTGAGCGGGTATCGACCTTAGTTCACATATACTCAAGAAGCTTGCGTCACATAGCTCGTTAAAACTACGTTTATAGGTGCATCTTGATTTCACTGCTCTTGTGAAAAGCCCGAACTACAGAACCTAAGTTAACACCGGAACTTAACTACAGACATGTGTCCTTGGACGCTTGGGCTCTCACGTCGCGCTAAGTGCAGGCTACCAGGTGGGCCTTCGTACCGCCTAACTTTCCATGTTTCGAGAAGAGGTGTCCCATGCTTCTGGATTACGTCGTGTTGACCCTCGTGGTGGCGTTTCTCGCGGCCTCCGCCGGCTGTGGGATCTACGGTCTGATATGTAACAGCGACATCTACGCGCCCAAGTCGCTGGTCAACCTGTTGGTCGGTCTCACCTGCGCGCTCTTCGGCGTTGGCACCACCATCCCGGCGGTGTACTGCAAGTACCGCGAAGTGGCGGTCTACATCGTGCCGGGATTTTTCCTCCTGCTCGGCATCGCCTACATCGCGACCGCCATCGTCCAGAAGCGTCAGAGCGCCTGACCCGCGACTTAGCCGGTGAAGGCAAGATGCAAAATGGACCTGACGGGTCCGGCGCCAAGAAGTGATTCGAGGCGCTATTCGTTGGGGGGGTCTCAACTCCGTTACCCTCCCTGTTCACATATCTCGAGGTGTTCACTTGAAGAAGACGTTCCTCAGCTGGCAGCCCAGCGTCCCGACCGTCCCCGGCTTCTACGTCCGCACGGACGGGCACGGGAACACCACGCTCCTCCTCGTCAGCGTGGAGAAAGAGGTGCTCGGCACGACCGTGCGCGCCCTCCCCATCAACACGGGCTTCGTCCCGTCCAAGCCCGCTGTGCCGGCCGTCGAGATCCTCGACCTCGACTGCAAGAAGCACAAGTTCCTCGGGCCGATCCTCCTGCCTCGGCCCACCGACGAGGCGCTCCAGATGCTGCTGCCGGACAAGCCGACCGCGCCGGGCGTCTACCTCGTCTCGCAGGACCTCGGCCACGCCTGGACCACGCGGTTGGTGGCGGTCAACATCCATCGCTACGCGACCGGCAACGGCGGCGGCACGGCGGACGAGGTGTTCGCGCTCTCGGTCCCGGACCTCCAGGAGGTGGACCTGACCAAGCCGCTCGCCGGCCTCGTGCTCACGCACGCGATCAAGCCGGTCGGGCTGATCGACTTGCAGCAGCAGCAGGCGAGCTGACGTGAATCGACGGGGCGCCGGGGTGACTCGGCGCTCCAATCGATACGTCTGTAAAACTGCTGGCATCCACCTCACACGGGCCGTGCCAGGGTGGCGCGGCCGTGTCCTTCCGCGCTCCTTCAGGACCACTGCGTGACAAACCCCGTCCCCCTCTCTCAACTGCTTCGACAGGCGAACGATGAAGCCCAAGTCGTAAGACATAGACGCACCAATCTGCTTGCCGCCCGCGGGCTCTTGGAGATGCTGATACAGAAAGCAATCCTAGCCCAAGGGCGGCTCGCCCGTGGCCTCTACCACCTGACCTTCAAGTCCGACATCCCGAGCAAGGGGGTCCTCGCTCCGATTGCGAGGGCCGAGATGATCGAGGCAACTGACGCGCTTCAAGAGGTCATTCCAGTGGTGATTGAGGCTATGGAGCTGATGAGCAGTCTGGATGTTGCGACTTGTGTTACGACCACGGGACTGGCGCTTATCGCTGCCGAGCTGGACGACTGCCAGCGCCGCGTTCGGAGTGCCGAAGAGATCCTGAGAGACTGGCGGCGAACCAACCCCTGACCGCCCGTTACGGGCGGCTTAACCCCTAGAAGAAAGGAGGATGAGGTCATGAAAAAGAATCCACACTTGTTCTACCTCGACTGATGAAAGTAGTCTAACAGCTGCCCGTGCGGCGGCTTAGGACCAGGAGGGGCGGGCCCGCGGGGCACCCCTTCTGTTGTGCGCTTTAAATACTAGGCGGAATAGTAAAATTTTGTTCAGTGGCAAAGACAAGGCGGGCATGACCGATGTCATCCCCGCCTTGTCGAACTCGAGCCCGATGTTTACTCTGACCACGAGCCGGAAGGCTTCGACCCAGGTTTCGAAAGATCCCTGAAGGCCGAGTCCACTGGGTCCACCGTCGGCGCTCGCCAACGCTTGATCACCAGCCGAAGCAGGTTGATCACGAGGTGGAAGCCTAGTGTGTACACCAGTGTGTTCAGAATGGTCTCGAGGGAAATCCATTCTGTTTCTTTTGGAAGGAGCATTACTGACGTGACAAGCGTGAGAGCCAGGGTCAGGAAGACGAGAGAGAACTCCAGCAGGAAGAGACCTGGTCTGAAGCGGTTGGCGGAGCCAGTCTCGTCGTACATTCGCGCTGCATGAAAGAGCGGCCGCTTCACGTCGAGTCTGTCTCTGTAGCATCGAATGTAGTTGAGCAGGTACTGAGTTCTCTTTCCCGTGTGGGCGGCAAAGCCGAAGACGTAGGCACCGTCCACGGTGGTCGAAAAGTGCACCGCCTCGCCGCGAGGAATTCGGAACAAACGCTCGAATTTGAGTTGATGTCGGTCGTGCGGTTGGAGGTTGTCCGTTGGGCTTATTGAGCCGACTTTGAACTCATTCTCGCAGCAGTGGATCGGCTTGTCGCTGCGAACGAGAATGAGAATCTCGTCTTCGTAGCTGCTGTACTGGACCAGTCGTTTTTGGCTCAGGCCGGAGGTTCCGTTGTTGACGCCACATTCCCAAATCACGACGGTTTTCGAGCTGCGATCGTCGAAACACTTAGTCGCGTCCGCCAGCAGCTCTGGCGCAATCTCTACAGCGACGTTGTTTAGATGCTCTCCGAGCGCACCCGCCCAGGTGTACACTCCCCGGTTGTTGTAGGTGTACTTGCGAAGGATGCCTGGCGTGGTGTTTATGTCGCCGCCATTGATCGTCACGGTAAAGCAGTTCTTCATCTGATTCTCCATTTCTTGGGTGATGGGATTTTGAGAAAAAACTGTCTGTTCCTGGATTGACATGCTCCTCATACCTGCGTTTTCCGAGGAGATTGTGCGTATCTTGAGGTTAGCTCGTGCCACCGTCGGTGATATCTCCCAGTTTGAACATCGACCTCCAAAGTCGAATAAGGTCTTCGAATGTCCTGGAGTGCTGTGGAGTGAGGCTAAATCCTTTGATGGCTGCTTGGAATGTACTTCACGATATCGCTCTAGACATTCTCGGAGCAATTGTTGATTTTGTTATCGCAGGAATAGTATTTCGCGTGACGTGATCACATTCTCAACACTGCGTTGCCGGCTACCCGAGAGAGTTTCAGGATGATTTCTCGATCATTGGTGATCGAAGTATGGTTCGAAGATAGACGAGTGACGCATTGCTGTTTTTATCTAGATATCTGAGTTTTTCAGTATCTTGGCTCGCGTCGTTGATTTTCCTTTAGACATTTGCTAGGCGATTTTTATACCGATTTCTTCTTTCGACACCAAAGCAGAATTGGGCTGAGCATTGCTCAACCCAATTCCTTGCGGTGTTTTTCTGCGGGTTAAAAAAGGCTTCCTGATAATCTGAAGGAGGCGCGATACACCATTTGCGGTGTCACTACCATTCTTATATCTAATCCGATCCTGCGAATTTTGATTGTCCATCGCCGTTCGGCTCAGCGGTCCGGCGTTAAAGGCTGCGAATACATAGTCGCTTTCGATTGCTTTGCGTTGTGGGCTTCCCAGCCGGATTGCAACGGCTTGCATTCCGTCCGGTCTGAGTTGCAATTGTCTTGTGCGATGGTTTGCGTAAGTGGTAAAGCTCAGACGGAGCGGCTCGTCTGTATGTTTGAACTTCAGAAAGCGGCATTCGCTCAAGTTGAGACCCTGGAGCAATATGAGCTTAATCAAGGCGGCATCGCGAGGCAGCTTCGAGCTGTTCGCCGCGTCGATTAGTTGTTGGGCCTGGGCTAGAGTAAGTCGTTCATTGTCTTGCTGTGGTTTTCTTGCTTCTGTTTCCAGGTCTATGACTTGTTTGACAACCGTCTCGAATCCTTGAACACGTTCGGCGGAAAGACCTTTGATGCGCAGATAGGTCAAAAATCGCGCGACCAGTTGTTCCACCTTTTCAGAGTCTTGAAATTGGGCGCAATAGCTCAGGAATATATTTGCTCGAGTTTGATATTCAGCCTTAGTAGATTCTGCTACCCAGGGTTGACTCTTCAGTATTGATTCGTAGCGCTCTAACGTTGTGAATCGGGAATATGCAGTCTCGTTTCTGGACGCTCTCCTGTGTTGCTCTTCTTTTCCATCGCAACCTACCGAAGAAAGTCCACTGATTTGTGACCAAATGCCTCCAGCCGGAGCACTACAAAAGATAGTATAAGTCGATTTGTGTAAAAACGCCACACCGCGGGCGGTGGCGTTTTTACAACCTGGCGTCGAGGGGCGCGCGTCAGGTCGTACCGTCGCGAAGCTCTGCCTTCGCGGCCCGGGGAAGCTGGACGATCTCGACGCTGCCTACCACCGTGACGTGGCAGTGCGTCTTGACGTCGACGAACAGGGTCTTCTCCGTGTTGCAGCACACTTCGATTTGGGTCGCGTTGAATTCGCGGATAGGCGTCTTCCCCCCGCCGTAGAGCCGAACCAGGTGTGTCGGGTTCGGTCCGTGCAAGGGGAAGTGATCCTCGTCTTCGATAACGACGATTGTGTTTACGAAGGTAACTGGGAGCTTGGATTCCGGGTCGATGAGATCCACGCGTTGTCGTGAGCGCGAGGTGTCGATGGCCGGTACCTTGTAGCTTCTGATTAAGGAGCCGTCAGGGGCGTACACCGTCACAGTCTTGTTGGGCCTGCGTTCGCTGTCGTAACTCCGATTAACGGCGGCAACGATGCAGCAGGCGATGATAAGGACGACGGTGAGGAGCACGATTGCCGTGATTGGATCGAACGGCATGATGAGCCCTCGTGGTTTACAGTGAAAAGCCGATCCTGCCTGTTCGAAGGCAGGATCGGCTCCGGACGACGGATGGCACCGACCATCCGTTGTCAGCGGGTAGCGGCCGGCGAGTTGGCCGCATCGTTACCCGCTTGACGCCTACTTACTCGCCTTTCTTCTCTCCGTCCTTGTTCTCCTCGTCCTTCCTAGCATCCAGTTGCTTCTTCGCCAGGCTGTGGTGACGCGAGTAGCGAACGAACAGCACGACGACCAAAGCCCAGACCGCGAACAGTCGGACGAAGGCGACCCACGGCAACTGCATCATCAGGATGAACGGCCCGATCATGCCCAGGACGGCGATGACCACCCACAGTACACCCTTGGCGGCTTGCCTCGGCTTCTTCCATTCCGTCTCTCGAACGATCAGAATGAGCACCGTTAGAGAGATGGTGATGAAAGCCGTCATGGTGCCGATATTGGTGAGGTGCATGAGCTCATCAACCGCCATCAGTCCCGTGAGTACGGAGATCGTTCCGCCGACCGCCAGCGTGGAGAAGACAGGCACGTTCTGTCCGATGAAGAATCCTCGCTTGTTGGTCGAGACCTGCTCGAAGATCTCCGGTAACAGCCCGTGCTGTGCCATGTTGTAGAGCAGTCGGGTGGTCGAGTAGGCGCTTGCGATCACGACCGACAGCAGTGCCAGGGTCGAGCCGATGCCGACCCATATGGCGAGCTGTTTGTACCCGAGAATCTCGAGCGCGCGAATCATCGGGGCTGCGTCGCCCTCTTTCCCTTCTCCCAGCTTGTGGTAGTCAACCGCCGCGCAGAGGAAGTAGGAGGCGAGGAAGTACAGCACCGTCACGCAAGCCAGCCCGATGAGCATGCCCCACGGCACGTTGCGCTTCGGGTTCTTCACTTCGCCTGCCGTCGTCGTCGCCAGGTCAAGCCCGACGAAGGCGAAAAAGGCTACGGAAGCACCGGCGAGCGAACCAGGGAGGGTCGCTTCCACGGGCAGGTTGAGGTTGGCGGGGTCGTAGTGACATGCGAACACCACGATGACGACGGCCAGCACCGCCAGCTTGAGGATGGTGAACGCGTTGGTGAACCAAGCGGTCTCCTTGATGCCTCGCAAGAGGATCGCAGTGACTGTCCAGATAACCGCCACGGAGAGCAGGTTGACGGAGGGCAGGCGGGTGACGAACTGAAACGCCATGACGCCCGCTGTCAGAGACACGATGCCGCCCGCGCCGAGCGTGGCGTATGCGAGAGCCTTCGACTTCGCGCCAGGAGTGCCGACCTTCTTGAGCCAGGTGCGGCCGAGTTGGCTGAGGTAGACGGCGATACCGCCAGCCAGGATGCTGCCGCCAAGCATGGCCCAGTCGATGTCCTTCGGCGTCTTCGTGACCGCATCGGGCAGGTGCCACTGCTGGTGGAACCACTGTTCGCCGATGAGTCTGATGGTCATCTTGATGTGGTCGGACTGACTGACGGCGACCGCTGCGGTGCCGCCCAGGCATTCCATCATCACATCGACGAACATCAGAAGCCCTGGTAGTTGTCCGAGCACCAGGCAGGCGTAGCTGCCGGTGCTGCCCGACTTGAACGTTCTGCTCGCCATGTATGCGAGGCAGAGGGCCGGGCAGATGCAGATTATGCCAGCCTTGACGTAGCTCATGTACGCGTACGGACCAGCGTAGTCATGGGCGATGATGCCGGGCGTCGTCAGGATGCCCGAGCCGACCGCGGAGGTTATCGTGAAGAGGATCACCGAGAACAACCCCATTTGCCGGATGAGCTTGTCGCCCCCGGCGCTGTGGTGTTCCTCGACGTTGATCTTCATGGTGGCGTCACGCCAGAATTCCGCGAGCCAGCCTTTGACTGTGGTTTTTTGTGCCATAGACTGTTTCCTCGTTGCTTCGGCGCACAGAAGCGGTGCGCCCGATTTCGGGAGCCGAGAATGAACTCGGTTGCAAAAAGGTGCCAAGCGCGTTCGTCTTTCTGAGCGGTAACCAGCACACAGAAAGCGCAGCGCTTGTGACAAACACCGGATGTCCCAGTCAGGTACGAAGTCTCCTCATCGGATGTGAGGTAGGTCCTGCTGGAAATCAAGGGGGTGACCGACGTCGGTTACTAAAGCTCCTTTCTCTTGAGAAGAAAATTAAAAACTAGTTTCAACCTACGGGAGTGAGATCTGTGGAATCAACCATTCAGGTCATCTTTAGGTGAGCCTATGTCAAGCGGTAGCGCAATCAGCGCTATTTCTTCGCATTTTGGCTGTGCATTACTTTTTTCACAGCTAGTGTTCGTCAGGCTGCAATATCGCCAATTATGTCAAGAGGGAGATCTGATAGAAGCTCTGCTGGTGCTGGTTTTCAAGACTGTCCCTTCTGCCGAATCATGACATCGGAGACCTCAGTATCACTTATCGGGGTACTAATTTTTGTTGCTACGGATATCACGAGCGAGATAGCTTTGAACTGTCATCTGGATCGCTTTTGGAACAAAGCAATTCTTCTTTCAACGTTAGCACCACGTCTTAACTAACTCGCTCGCCTGTGCGTTTCCTCTCTACCTCACAGAGACGGATTTTCACGGGTTGCTCGTTACGGCGCAAGTCAGCCGGTCGAGCTGAGCGCGGAGTGTGCTGGGCCGGGAAGGCTCATTCCGTACCTACGTTCCCGCAAGATGTGTGGGGTGATACTTATGCACCAGACCGACGACAGGGTCCTGCGGTTCCTTGGGGAGTCGCTTTCGACGGTTGTTCAGTCAGTGACAAGCGGTCGTGCCATCAGTGGCAAGATCCGCTTCACCGACCCGAACGGCCCGATGTTCAACAACTTCTGGTGGATCGAGGTGAGCAACTACGAAGGCGACAAGCTCTTCGCTGCCACCAACGACATCGACCTGATGGTTTCTTCTGGTCCTTCGTTCTGGAAGACCGTGCCCATGTCCGATGGGCGTGACCTGGTTGATGCGGCTGTGACTTTCCTCTCGGAGAAGTTCGCCACTGCCCAGCACCTGGAGATCCTGCTTCAAGGTACCAGTCCTGCCGGTCAACCGGCGCTTCCCACCTGCGTCGGCAACTCCGACGACGGTTTCGACAACATCTCGGAGCAGGCTGTTTACGACGTCTTCTGAAACCGTGCCCTGAGAAGGCACCACAAGCGGTATCAGAGAGACTTCGGCGACAGCTGCTCCATGCAGGTTTACAGGACGGGCGGTGCGTGACCGTTCGCCGCACAGTGAGCCTTCTCACTGTAACAGGCGGTTCCCTGTCCGAGGGGACCGCCTGACCTTCTCGGCGCCTGCACATTGCTGTGTTGCGCGCAATCTCATTAACGCAACCGCAAGGTTGACGGAGCACACTATGAGTATTGAAATCAAAGTCTCTTCAGGTAAGTTGTCGCACCTGCTCCCCGAGTTCGAGCAGGAACGCGCCAGTCTCATCCTGGTACAGTTTGCGGGCGAGGGTCTTAACGGCGTCCATCTGCAGTCCGTCGAGTCCGCCACGTCGGGTCTCTTGTCGCGTCGAATCGACAACGATGGCTTCGACCCGAAGTATAAGCAGAGCAAGGTACTCGACACCGCTCTCGACGTCGTTGGTCTCGACAAGATCATCCTCGTCGGGCTCGGCGCGAGGTCGAAGCTCACGCCTGATGGCCTGCGTAGCGTGCTGGCCGAGGCGTTCGTAGAAGCCCGCGACACGGCAGGCAGCGAGCACCTGATCTTCCCGCTCATCGATGTCGATCTGCGCGGCTTCACGGTCGAGCAGTTCGCGCAGGTGGTGGCGGAGTACGCCGTGCTTGCCGACTACGAGCCCAACCACCGCAAGACGCGTGAGTGGCGGGACGAAGGCGCGACGACGCACTTCAAGTCGGTTACGCTGCTCTGCTCACGCAGCACGCTCAAGGCTGCCAAGGCAGGCGCCGAGTTCGGGCAGCGTCTCGCCGAAGCGACCTGTCTGGCTCGCAACCTGGTCAACGAACCCGGCGACGTGAAGACGCCGACCTGGCTCGCGAAGCAGGCCTTAATGATGGCTGCCAAGACCGAAGGTGTGGTCAACTGCCGCATCCTGAAGAAGGCGGAGATCGAGAAGCTCAAGATGGGCGGATTCCTGGGCGTCAACCGCGGCTCCGACGAACCGCCGGTGCTGATCGAACTCTCCTACGACCCGGAGAGCGGCGCCACCGAAGACGTGGTCGGGCTGGTCGGCAAAGGTATCACATACGATACCGGCGGCTACAACGTCAAGGACTCCGTCAGCATGCATGACATGAAGATGGACATGGGTGGCGCGGCGGCCGTCATTGGTGCCATGTCGCTGATGCCGGTAATCAAGCCGCGCTTCTCGGTTCGTGCGGTGATCGCGGCGACGGACAACGCGATCAGCAACAAGGCTATGCAGCAGGGTGACGTGCTTACCTCGATGTCCGGTCTCACGATCGAGGTTGGGCACACCGACGCCGAAGGGCGGCTGACACTCGCCGATGCCCTGCACTATGTCCAGGAGAAGTGTGGCGCCAAGCGCGTGGTCGACCTCGCCACCCTGACCGGTGATGTGGAGACGGCGCTGGGTGTCTACACGACCGGCATCTTCGGCAACGACGAGCGCTTCACCCGGCTCTACCTGAAGGCGGCGAAGGCCGCCGGTGAGCCCGCACACGAGTTGCCGCTCGACGAGATGTACCGAGACGAGAACAAGGGCGACTTCGCCGACCTGACCAACGACGGCGCTGGTCCGGGTCACACGATCGCGGCCTGGTTCTTGTTCGAGTTCATCAAGGACGGTGTCTCGTGGATTCACGCCGATATCGCAGGCACGGCATTCCGCACGCCCTCCAATGCCTTCGGCGTCGAGCCCAAGGGCGGCACCGGTGTCGGTGTGCGTACGTTGGCTCACCTGCTCGGCTCGCTGTGAGTCGAGCGGTATGCTCCGTAACGGGAGCGCCGGACGGACAAAGAGGTCCGTAACAAGGGGCGGGGTAGCTCATGTAGAAATACCCCGCCTCTTTCCGGTTTTGATCTCTTACATTCACCGATGGCACCGCTTGCGGTGCCGCATAGTCACAAAGGGGCAACTATGCAGTACAAGAACAACTGCGCGATTCGCGTAATTGCATACGGACCCTCGGAGGTCAAGACGGCCGATCTGGTTTCTGTCGATGAAATCAGCGAGCACTTCAATAAGTTGCCTGTCACGTGGGTCGACATCGAAGGACCCGTCGATCAGGAAACGCTTGCACAGGTAGGGGCCATTTTTAACTTGCACTCACTGGCTCTGGAAGACGTCCTCCACAATCACCAGCGTGCCAAAGTCGAGTCGTACGGCTCGCACCACTTCATCGTTACCCGGATGGTTTCGATTGGGAAGAAGCTCACGACGGAACAGCTGAGCATCTTCTTCAGCAAGAATTTCGTCATCACCTTCCAGGACAAAAAGGGAGGCGACTGTCTCAATTCGGTACGCGAGGCCATTCGGCGCGGCATCGGTAAGATCCGTCAGGAGTCGGCGGACCACCTGGCTTACGCGCTCGTGGACGCTGTCGTCGATGGATACTTCCCTGTGCTCGACCTGGTGGGAGAGCGACTCAATGCGCTCGAGGACGAGATTCTCGAACGTCACGACAACAACTACCCGTCACGGATTCACGAGCTGAAGCGAGACATCTGGATGCTTCGCCGAACCATCTGGCCTTTGAGAGACGCCGTCAACATCATGGTGCGCGACGGAAGGTCTGTGCTTTCGGCCGAGACGATGCTCTACCTGCGTGACTGTTACGACCACGCGGTGCGAATCATCGACCTCGTCGAAACCTACCATCAGCTCTGTTCGGACTTGATGGATCTGCATCACAGCCGCGAAAGCGCGCGTATGAACGAGATATTGAAGGTCTTGACCATCATCTCGACCATCTTCATTCCACCCACTTTCATCGCCGGAATCTACGGCATGAACTTCCACGCAGACAAGTCTCCTCTCAACATGCCGGAGCTGGACTGGTACTTCGGTTACCCGTTCGCGCTTCTTCTGATGGCGTTGATGATGGGAGGCCTGATTTTCTGGCTCTGGATCCGAGGGTGGTTGGCTCGACCGCGGCGCCTGAAGCGAAGCAAGCGAGAGGGCGACGACAACAAGCAAATCTAGAGAGATCTGTTCCGCTTACTCTGTGGGGATCGGTGGGTAACACGACTCACTTCCTCATAGTTCTTATGTATTGATTTACTAGTGGACGTCATAGGGAAGAAGTCTATCATTTTTGCGTTTTGGCTAGTTGTAGTAGTGGCCCGGGTTAGTGGCACCTGTTTAGAATTTGTATGTGCTAAAAACAAAGCGACAATTGCTGACCAAAGAGCTGCTGGAGCAAATCTACGCCGAGGTTGAGACTCGGGTAGAAGCGAAATTTCGCACCAGAATTGAGCAATTGGAACGCGAAGTGGAAGAGCGGAAGGAAGAGGCTCGCGTTTGGAAAGCGCGCTACTTCAAGGAGCAAGAGCGCTCTTGCAAATTGCAAGGGCAGTTATCCCTTGCATTTAAAGAAATCAAAGAGCTCAAAGAAGTCGTCCAGAAGCAGAAAACGCAGATCATCGAGCTAAAGAAAATTGTTCATAGACGAACGACAGAAGCAAGCAACGCTAAGCCCGAAGAGGCTGAAAAGACTAAGAAGAGGTCGCGCGGAAGGCAAAATGGAGCCAATACCCTGACTCCTTGCCTACTAAATAAGGTAGGGGGTTTCGGTTAAAAACGTAAATGGTTAGTGGCGGACGTGTCCAATCGCTCCCTGAGCCTACTTCAGTGCTGTGTTTCGTTAAAAGCTCAGATGGAGAGATTTTAGGCGTCTGCGATTCAAGCACAAAAGACTCCGTGGACCGTTAGTGCTGGACGTGGAGACTCGCCATCTGGAGCCGTTTGCACCGCTTGCCCTCCCGAAAGCTGCCTCAGAACGTCCGCAAGTGAACGTTTACTTGAAAACAGCTCGGTCAGAATGACCGGCCCGTAGCGCGCTAGCCAGCTTTTCAGGGCTGGCTAACGCTGCTGTTCGTCTGCTTGCGGCATAGCGGCGATTCGCGACGTCCCTTGTTGGGACCGGCGTTTCCGGAGAATCTGGCTGTGCTCGTCGCGGGCGGGCTATTTCGCAGGGGCGAGGGATCAGGCGGTGAAGAAGACTACCGTGAGCGCGATCGCGGCTATGACCGATGCGGCGACCGCGGCGATGAGG
>JAIERK010000209.1 GCA_019746975.1 Candidatus Obscuribacterales bacterium | reverse complement strand
TTCAGTGGGGGTAGATTGTATATACGCTCCAAAAGGACGTTCTTTCGGGGTACCATCCAGTCGAGCTTGGCCTTGAGGACCTCGCGATCGAGCAGGTCTTCCATGCGAATGCCTGACCGGGCGCACTTGTCCGCGTATGTCGGACCGATCCCGCGCTTGGTCGTACCAATCTTTTGCTTACCGCGGCTTTCTTCTTCAGCCGCATCTATAGCAAGGTGATAAGGCATCGTGACATGTGCGGAGGCCGAAATCTTCAAGAGCTTGTCGTCCAGTCCGCGCTCCATCAAAGCGTCGATCTCGGAGATGAACGCCTTGGGGTCGATTACCATACCGGGTCCGAGGATGCAGACCTTGCCTGCGTAGAGAATTCCGGATGGAATTAAGTGAAATTTGTAGGTGTTGCCGTTAGCCACTACCGTGTGTCCGGCGTTAGCACCGCCCTGGTAGCGTACGACCATGTCAGCATTTCTGGCTAGCAAATCGGTGACTTTCGCTTTGCCCTCGTCACCGAATTGTGCACCGACTACAATTACGTTTGCCAATGCTTCTCTCCCGATTATTGGGTTGCCGACAGTACTCTGTCTAGACGACAAGCGACGATGGGCGCTACAGGACCCGGCAACTTAGCCCACAGGCATTCGTCGCTGCCACACAGAAAAGTCCCAAGATCCGGACTCTTCGGAACCTGAATAGTCTAGGCTACACGCCAAGAGCTGTCAATTTCTTGGATTTATTTTTTTGCTTTGATTAAGATTACTTACACTTGGTGAGAGCGACGTCATCAAGTTTTAGTGCGCATTTGTGTAAACTACGCTGGAATAAAGTTCATCCAAGCGTTGGTTTCAGCAGGCAATGGTTGTTGTTTTTGACCCTTCCTTAATCAAGAGCCAGCCGACGGTCACGAAGTTCTTCAGCTCCGCCATCGAGCAGGGGAAGTTGGCGCACGCATACTTGTTCGTTGGGGGAAATACAAGCGACAAGTGGCTTACTGTGCGGCAGATTGCTATGTATTTGAATTGCACCGATCAATCAAAAGAGCGGTCCGGCTCTTGCGGTGTTCGGGAAATGCCACCGGAGAGCCGCTGCCAGAGCTGTCGTTGGATACAAGAGGGCAAGCATCCATCCGCCTGGTTCGAACTCAAAGATAGTGAATCGACAACCACAATCATCCCAGTCGAGCGCGCCAGGCTGATCTCGCAAGAGTTATCGAAAACCTCCTCTTACAAGCGGGTAATCGTAGTCGAGGATGCCAGTCAGGAGGTCTTTCATAGACCAGCTGCTAATGCGCTTTTGAAAACAATTGAAGAGCCTCGTGGGGTTATGCTCTTCGCTTTCTTTGCGCGCACGGTCGAGCAAGTCTTGACCACTGTCGTCAGTCGCTGTCAGGTTGTGCCTTTCAGGCGCGACGGCGAAGAGATGCTTGGACCACTTGCTCAATTGACTCAAGGTCGCTCCACTTTGATCCCATCCTGTCTATCAGCAAGTCCTGATCTGATTCCGCATGTTGCGACAATGAAGGAAAGGCATTTTTTCGACTGGTCGAGAGCGTTGACTGCCAAGAGAGGATTGCGACGGCACGACGCGCCTTCGGAGAGCGAAAATGCGATAGCTACGCTGGAAGCGTTGGAGTTTGGCAAGATGCTCGTCGATTTGATCGAGAACGAGCACGATATGAATTCGGTCATCGACGCGGCCATCCTGACCGAATTACAAATTATCGGAAACACAGCAATTAATGAACCGAACGTCTCATTTTATCTGGTCAAGTTGAACCAACTGGCGGAGCAGGCAAAGGCACAGCTGGAGCGGTATGTGACGAAGAAAGCCGCAATTGATTCATTCGTACAGGAGTGGATTAACTTAAGGCGTAATCTAGTAGTACAAGTATGATTTTTCTGGGAAGGTAACAACTAGGCTTTTGTGTGGGAGGAAAGAACTTGGCCAAGAATTCAGACGGACAACCTCCAGAAGATCGCAGTATGTTGAAAGAAATCATTTGTCTCCAGCTCGGTCTGGCGATCTTGTGTGGAGCTGCATTCGCCTTCACGATCGTCAATCCGGCCAAACTTCCCAAGGTTGCTGCCCCGGGGTTAAAACCTAGTGTGAGCAAGGCATCTGCTGTCGATACCAAGCGACTCGATTCGGAAAAGTTGTTTGATGAAATTGCAGCTGTGCCTTGCAGCGTGCTCCTGGACAAAGGTGAGAACAAGAAGGCAATTGCCTCTGCTTATGAAATTGCGAAGAGTCGCGACAAGCGCAAAGATGTTGTTCAGCTGCTTGCAGCAGGCATTGTGCTCATGACGTCCGATGAATTGCGAGATAAGTGGAAAGGCAATGTATTGTTGGACAAAGCTCTCGCTCTGGCTCCAAAGAGTGTCTACGTCATGTTGGTCCATGCCAGAGAGACATACAAGCAGGGCAAAATTGCCGACGCAATCAAAGAGTACGAAAAACTTCTCAATGTCTGTCCTGAAGATTGGATGCTTCCGCGCTTGGAACTCGCTACCGCTTACACGATGAACGAGGAAGGCACCAAAGCGATTGAGCTATTCAAAGAGATACTAGAGCTGAAGAAGGATGATCCGAGACTTCTCAAGCGGTACGGTATCACCATGGCTATCAATAGCGACCAGCAAGGTGGCTATGACAAGTTCGTCGAAGGCTCCAACCTCGAGTATGACACCCCCAACTACTATCCCGAAGTGACCAAGATGGTAGACAAGAATGCGGGCTTGCTTGAAAGCGCGGTTGCCGACGCACAAAAAACGGTTGACCGAAGACCCAACGACATTGCAAAACGCATTCTGCTTGCCCGTCTGCTCATGGCTAACAATCGCCTCGAAGATGCCAAAAAACAGCTCAACGAAGCCAAGAAGCAACGTGAAACAAATCCAGAGATTCATGAAGTCCTGGCCGAGTGTCTTTACCGCATGAAGCAAAGCTCGGAAGCGCTCGCCGAGTTCAATACGACCGCCAGTCTGGAGCCGCTCAGCAAGCCGGCCGCGCCTTCTGAAAGGAAGTATCTGCCGACCTGGGATGACTTGCACGAAGAAGACGTGCTCGAGAAAGGCGAAGAAGAGACTGCCGCTAAGTAGCAGTTCTGTACAGAATCTAAATCGCAGCGCTGAAGCACAGTTGCCAGGAACTTGCGCGAGTTCGAACGAACCCAGCAAATCCAACAAGTTGTCGAGCAAACTCAGAGCCTTCGTCCCGTCGGCACAGAGCATGCTCGTGCACGTTTATGTCGGGATTTCGAGATCTCGCTCACTGAAAAAAGTAGAATTGCTCTAACTAGAGACTACTTGTTTCTCTAGCTCGGCAAGCTGCTCGTAGAGCGCTTTTTCCTTGGCTGTCGGTTGCGCGGGAATGACAATCTTCACTCGTATGAGCAGATCACCGCTCTCGGTTTTTTTCGAATTCGGTAACCCTCGTCCCTTGAGTCGCAAGAGACGCCCATTCTGGGTCCCCTGGGGAATCTTGATCTTCACAGGTCCATCCAGTGTCGGTACTGATGCCTGTCCACCGAGAACCGCTAGTGCCGGTGAAATCGAAGTTTCGCAGATGATGTTGTCACCATCTATGGTGAAGTCTCCGTGTGGTTTGACCTTCACTCTCAGATAAAGATCGCCTCTGCCTTTCGGTGTCTTCATCCCCTGTCCCGAGATGCGCACTCTAGAGCCGGGTCGGACACCTGGTGGTATCTTCACCTCGATTGTCTTAGCAGCAGCGCCTGGCGGCGTGATCTTCAACGTCCGCTGAGCACCTTTAGCCAGTTCTTCTACCGTCAACTCAATATCCGCTTCCTGGTCATACATGCGGTTCGAGCGTTCGCTCGCTCCGGCTGCACCCGGTTGGGGGATCGAACTGCTTCTCGCTCGCTGACCAGCTTGCTGTTGACCTGCACCCGGTCCGAATGTCTGACCGAACAGGATGTCGAAGAAGTCAGAAAATGGGCCTTGTTTGCTGAATTCGCCGAATTTTTCGAAGTCAAAAGTGAAACCACCGCCGCCGAAATCCGGTGGTGGTCTGAAATCCGCGCCCGCCTTGTAGTTAGAACCAAGCGTATCGTATCGCTTGCGCTTGTCCGGGTCTTTGAGGACTTCGTAGGCTTCGGCAATCTCTTTGAATTTTTCTTCGGAGCCCTTATCACCTTTGTTGGCATCCGGATGAAACTTCCGGGCCAAGCTGCGGTATGCGGTCTTTATCTCTTTCTGGCTGGCAGTTCTCGGTACGCCAAGAGTTTGGTAATAGTCTTTGAACTTGACCACCGATACCACTCCTCAATATGCAAAATCATAGTCCTGTTGTAGCACAGGACACCGCTTAATTCCAGGCATTGAATGCGCTCGCGACCGAAGTTTCAGCCGATTAAAATCTCTTCTTTTTGGGCATGTTGGAAGGCGGACCAGAGATCTATTCTGTCAAAATCAGAATCGCTGAGGAAAGTTGAATAGCCATGTCATGGGATAGAGGACTGCTGAGAAAATCTGGTCAGTCTACAGTCGAGTTGGTCTGTGGACTTTTAATTTTGGTCCCACTTGTTCTTGTCCTGTTCGATCTGGCTGTCATTGTCATTGGCGTGCAGATCAACGACCAGACTTGTCGTCAAGCCGCTCGAGCTGCTGCATCCGGTGATCCGGCAACGGCCGAGCAGAGAGCGACCGCCGTGGTTGCCCGTGCCAATCAGCAAGGCAGCTCGATGTTGAGCAACTTCACCCTCTCCCTACCTTTGACATTCAATCCGAGCACTGTGATAGCCGATGCCGCGGCGCTCGTTCCATACGGCGGAACGGTGGCAGGCACAGTGACTGTCGAGACGACCGTAGACATTCGACCGTTCATCGTGCCTTATGTATACAGCGGCGGCGCGCCGTTGAAGTTCCGCTCTTCCCAAACATTCCCGTTCACTCATGTGGTGAGAAACACCGCACCCGCTACTTAAGCGCTCAACTCAAGAACATCTGCTGAAGAGGTCGTTTCCGTCCTCTTCTCTTATGCACTGTTCAGCAGGTTATCAGTGGATTGTCTAAAACAAAAAAAGCCGGTGGGAGCCGGCTCTTAGATGATGCTTTGGATTGCGACTAGGCGACGTGCGCTTTGCCCAGATCCTGAATGGTGGTCAGATCGATTTTGAGTCCAGGACCCATTGTCGAACTTACGAATATCGATTTGATGTATGTGCCTTTTACCGAAGCCGGTTTGACCTTTTGAATCACGTCGACTACAGCGGCCAGATTCTGGAGCAAGCGATCATCTTCGAATGAAAGTTTGCCGATCGCCATCTGGACCAATCCGCCATTCTTTTCAGCGCGGAATGAGACTTTACCGGCTTTCAACTCTTTGATGGTCTTGCCAATTTCGGTAGTTACGGTGCCGTCTTTCGGGTTAGGCATCAAGCCTTTGGGACCGAGCAATTTACCCATCTTCGAGAGCATCGCCATGCAATCCGGCGTGGCGACCAGCTTGTCGAAGTCGAGGAATCCGCCGCCGATCTTCTCGACCAGCTCTTCGGCTCCAGCTACATCGGCGCCGGCGTCAAGTGCTTCCTGCACCTTCTCGCCTTTGGCGACAACTGCAACACGCACTTCTTTGCCGGTGCCACCGGGCAACGTGACCGTTGAACGGATCTGTTGATCGTTCATCTTCGTGTTGATACCAAGACGAAAGTGAATTTCGACCGTCGGATCGAATTTCACCGATTTTTCTTCCTTGAGGATTTTGATTGCACTGACTGCATCTACAGGATCTCTGTATTTGTCCTTCAGTTCTTGCAATTGTTTCTGTCTCTTGGTCAGCTTAGCCATTGTCTTATGCCCCGATGTATTCCTTTTTGGTGCTAGTGCGGTCTGCTAGTCAGCGATTGTGATACCCATGTTTTTGGCGGTGCCGAGCACCATTTTTTCCGCTGCCTCGAGTGTGGTGGCATTCAAGTCGGGCATCTTGACCTGAGCGATCTCAGTGACCTGACCCTTAGTGACGCTACCGACCTTGGCTTTGTTGGGTGTAGGAGAACCTTTTTCCACTTTGGCTGCCTTCTTGAGCAGTTCGGAAGTGGGAGGTGTTTTCAATACGAAATCGAAGGAGCGATCTTCAAAAACTGTGATTTCAACAGGGATGATTGTCCCTGCCTTATCTTGCGTTTTGGCGTTGTACTCCTTGCAGAACTGCATGATGTTAACGCCGTGTTGACCCAAAGCAGGACCAATTGGCGGTGCCGGGTTTGCTTTGCCGGCTTGTATTTGCAACTTAATCTTTCCAGTGACCTTTTTCACGGCGTCCAGATCCTTATGGTATATATACCGAACCTATGATTCTATGGCACGTTTGCCATATATTCCAGTATTTGTAAGCACATTTACACTTTTATAACCTGATTGAACTCGAGCTCGACCGGTGTGGCGCGCCCGAAGATGATGACAGAGGCTTTGATTCGCTCTCTTTCGAGATTCACTTCCGTAACTTCTCCTGTAAAGTCTGCGAATGGTCCGCCCGTAATACGGACGTAATCGCCGACCTTTACATCGATGGCTGCAGCCTTCTTGCCCTTGACACCACTCGCTGCAATTTGTCTGCGCAGTATCTTCCTGATTTCAGAATCCTGCACCGGGATAGGCTTTTTGCCTGCTCCCACATATTTCGTTACACCAGGCGCTTCGCGCACTACTCTCCAGGAGTCGTCATCAAGAATCATTTCGACGAATACATATCCTGGATATTCTCGTTCTTTCTTCTCGACCCGCTTCCCGTCCTTGACTTTGGTGACCATTTTTTCCGGAACGATAACGCCGAAGATCTTGTCTTGCGCATTCATCGTCACGATGCGTTTTTCGATATGCTCCTTGACCTTGTTTTCATGTCCGGAGGCAGTTTGCACTGCGTACCATTTTCTTTGTCCGTCGGACTTGATAAAACCCATCTCTTGCTCTTTTGTCCTCGCTCTTTTATGGATGCGGTGGTGTCGGTGGTACCGGATTCGGAGCTGACGTCGGCGCTGGGGTCGCAGGCGGAGCTATAGGCGCAGGCGTGGCTGTTCCTGCCGGTGTCGGGGTTACAGGTGGAGTTGCTGCCTGCGGTGCTGGCACAGGCGGAGTTGTCACTGGCTGTGTGGCGTCGCCTGGCAGAGGCGTCGCTGTCCCAGCCGGCTGTGGAGGGACAGGCGGTGTCGCTGCCTGCGGTGTAGGCGTAGGCGCAGTTGGAGTCGGAGTCGTCGCGTCGCCTGGCGCAGGGGCCGGCGGTTGAGCCTCTGGCAGTCCTGGTCCTAGTGGAGTGGTAGAGAAAATTTTCTGTTCCGGCGATTGCGGTGCCAAGATCTTCGCGAAGTGCTCAATCGGTCCGAAGACCCAGTTCCCAAGCGCATAGTCGAAGCCGAGCACCATCACCGTGATAAATGTCACGAGGACGATGACGCTCCAGGTCTCTTGCGCTACCTGTCCTTTAGGAGGCCAGGTGATTTTGCGCGCTTCATTTTTTACTTCATTTAGAAAAAGCAGCGTTTCCTTAATGCCGTTGCCAGCAGGCTTTTCATCCTTCTTGGAAGCTTTTTCGCCTTGTCCGGAGCCATGTTTGTCGTCTTTGTTCTTCGCTTGATCGCGTTCTTTCACGTGGTGCATGGCTCCGCTGTGCTCGTTACTCTTGCCATCGGTCGGATCGGGCTGACCGCCCGCTGTAATTTTGGTTTTGTCCTGTTTTTTGCTCGACATTTTTTACAAGATCCAGATTCCGACTGCGAGCTTCGACTACCGAATCGAGTAACTCAAGCTCTAAAAAAATCCGCGCCCTGAAGGAGTCGAACCCTCAACAAAGGTTTTGGAGACCCACGTTTTACCATTAAACTAAGGGCGCCTGAAGCAGGCAGCTTCTCCCATCAAGCCAGGCGGCGTTGAGAAGAGAAGCAACGTATTTTACTTCTTGGTCTCTTTATGTTCGTTGTGTTTACGGCAGGTCTTGCAGTATTTCTTGATCTCGATGCGATCGGGATCATTACGCTTGTTCTTCATCGTCGTGTAGTTGCGGCATTTGCACTCGCCGCAAGCGAGCGTGATGATGATTCGGTCGTCTTTCTTGGCCATGATATTTTCCTTGTGCGCTTTAATCGGTCTTCTTTTAAGGAAAAGAAGACAAAAAAAACTGCCCCCCGAGGTGGCAGAAGATCAGTATATCCAACCATGATTATGGCGTCAACAACGCCCAATCGCGCTCTTTACCTGTTGAGGTGGTTTTGAACGATCCTCAATCTATAAAATGTCTTAACTCTTTTGTATATGATTTGCGTAGTTTTGAAACGATTATGATTATGTATCGAAGAGCGATCTGCCGCTTACGACAAAGGATTCGCCCCATTACTATAGTGTGAAACTGAGCACAACTATTCGTAACACGCAAACATGGAAAACAGAACGGAGGAGACGTCTTAAGTCGTCTTCATATTTGTTTGGATTTGTAATTGTAGCTCTGACGCTCCTTCTACCTGGCTGCAGCCACGGACCTCGGTACGAACCTGGTGTACTGAGAATGAACCTGGGCACCGAACCGCCATCGATTGACTGGCACACCACCACCGATGCTACTTCCGGCGACGTTATTGTCAACGTCATGTCCGGACTGACGCAGTACCGCCAGGACCTGACATGTGCGCCTAGTTGTGCTCGTAGTTGGGAGGTGCTCGATGATGGTAAGCGATATCTTTTCCATCTCCGCGATGACGTGTTCTGGACGGATGGAAAGCCTGTCACTGCCTACGATTTCGAATATGCGTGGAGGCGGCTCGAGGATCCTAAAACAGGCGCGGGTTACGCCGACTTCCTTAATGATGTGGTTAACGCGAAAGAAATTAACGAACTGAAGGTGCCGGACATAACTCAACTTGGCGCACATGCTCTTGATGACCATACGTTCGAAGTCCGGCTAAAAAAACCGGCTGCTTACTTTATCTATCTTACGGCTCACTGGGCCACCTATCCCGTCAGAAAGGACGTCGTCGAACGCTATGGAGACAGGTGGACCGATCCAGCCAATATCGTCACCAACGGTCCGTTCAAGCTGACTAAATGGCAGCATGATTACAAAATCGAACTCAGCGCCAACGACCACTTCTTCGAAGGACGTCCAGCGCTCGACAAGATCAAGATGTTCATGGTGGCGGAGCAATCGACGGCTTTCGCGCTATTCGAGAATGACGAACTCGATTACGTAGACAATCGCAGTTTCTCTACTCACGATGTCGATCGCTACAGGGATTCGCCTTACTATAGGAGGATTCCGCTTTTGCAGGGTTCTTATATAGGTTTCAACGTCTTGAAAAAACCGTTTGATGACAAACGGGTTAGAAGAGCTGTAGCGATGGCGATTGACAAATCGATCTTTCCAAAACTGTTGCGACGAGGTGAGAGGCCCTCGGCAAGCTGGATTCCAGAAGAGTTGCCGGGTGCCTCCCCTGATGCCACTTTACCTTTTGATCCCGTAAAAGCGCGTCAGGAGCTGTCGGACGCGGGCTATCCCGATGGAAAGAATTTCCCAACGGTTGCGCTCCTGTATGCCAATCGCGAGGATACTCGGCTGGTGGTTGAGTCTGTGCAGGCGCAACTCAAGGAGAATCTCGGAATTTCCATCGCCCTCGCCAATCAGGAATGGAAAGTCTATCTTGCCACCAGAAGAAAGGATCCGCCACCTATCTTCAGAGCCAACTGGATTGGTGACTTCCCTGATGCCGAGACATTCATGAATCTATTCACCACCGGCAATGGCAACAATCATACGCGTTGGTCCAACGCCGATTATGACAAACTGATATCTTCTGCCGCAGGTGAGCTCGATATGGCGGCTCGTGCTCGAATGTATAAACAAGCGGATCGAATACTCTGCAACCAAGAGGCGGCGATTGTTCCGACCTATGTATCCACTCAAAATCTGATGGTTAAGCCCTGGGCCCATGGACTTGCCTTCAATGCGCTCGATATTCAATTTTTGAAAACCGTAAGTATTTCCGAGGAGGCGCCGCGCTAGTGTTGTCTTTTCTGTTGAAACGAATACTGTATGCGCTGCCGGTGCTCTTGATCATCGCCTCGCTGACGTTCGTTCTTGTTCGTCTCGTACCGGGTGGTCCGTTTGATGCGGAGAAAAACCTTCCACCGGAAATAGTCAAGAATCTGGAAGCTAAGTACAACCTCGACAAGCCCGTGCACGAGCAGTACTTTCTCTATCTCGGTCGGCTTGCCCGAGGCGATCTCGGAGTATCTTATAAGTACGTCAATAGAACGGTGAATGATATCATCGGCGATGCATTTCCTGTTTCGCTTCAACTCGGTCTCATCGGCTTGACTATCGCGATTTTTGTCGGTGTGCCGCTTGGCGCAATTGCTGCGGTTAACAGGGGAACAGCCATCGACTATGCGGCTATGTTTATCTCGACTGCCGGAATTTCGCTGCCTTCCTTCGTTATAGGGGCTGGTCTGATCTTTCTTTTTGGTATCGAGCTAAAAATATTGCCGGTCGCCCTCTGGGAATCTCCGCAGCATATGATACTGCCAGCGGTGACACTTGCTTTCGCTCCTGCCGCCTATTTGTCTCGATTGACACGGGCAAGTGTTCTCGAAATTCTTGAAAAAGACTGGGTTCGCACCGCACGGAGCAAAGGTCTTTCGCACTTCTCTACAATCGTTAAGCATGTGATTAGAAACGCCCTCGTTCCGGTAATAACAGTTCTCGGTCCGATCACTGCCTCGCTCGTGACAGGCTCTTTCGTGGTCGAGTACATATACGCAATTCCTGGAATGGGGCGCTTCTTCATAACCGCCGTTGGAAATCGCGACTACGATCTAATCATGGCAACTACGCTGTTATTCGCCCTACTTCTACTTCTCACCAACACTCTGGTCGACATCGGATATAAATTCCTCGATCCTCGCATGGAGGTAGAAGGCTGAGGTGACACAGGCCAGACGAACCGTATTCGGGCGAATTCGCCGCATTCCTACAGCGTATGTCGCGCTCTGGATCATAGCCGTCATCTGTCTGGTCGCGATTTTGTCCTACTTCGATTTCCCATTCACCCGTTATGCTTTCGACGAGACTACGGCCCAGGTCCTCGCCTCGCCGTCGATTGATCATCTAATGGGCACGGACGAACTGGGACGCGATGTTTTGTCCAGGGTGATTTTCGGCTCTCGACTTTCGATAACGATAGGAATAGTGACGGCAATCGTCGGATTTTTGATTGGAACCATATATGGTGCTATTGCCGGATATGCCGGAGGCAGGCTGGACAGTCTGATGATGCGCATAGTCGATATTGCCTATTCCCTGCCCGATCTCCTTGTAATGATCCTTATTGGTGTTCTGATAGGTCGGGGAACGTTCGGCATTCTGCTTGCTCTCGCTCTCACTAGTTGGCGCGGCACTGCAAGACTTGTAAGGGCCCAGTTCATCCAGCTGAAAAACGAGGAGTTCGTTGAGGCCGCCAGAGCGCAGGGGCAGAACCACGTGCTAATCGCGCTTAAGCATATGCTGCCCAACTCCCTCGGACCTGTGATTGTTGCAATGACTTTCACTGTGCCTGCGGCGATTCTCGCTGAGTCGACGCTAAGCTTCATCGGTCTTGGTCTTTCTCCGCCGGCATGTAGCTGGGGGACTCTGGCAAGCGATGGTTGGCGAGCACTCCGTACGCACCCTCACCTAATCTTTTTTCCGAGTTCACTCATATTTGCCACTGTTTTATCCTTCAATTTCCTTGGGGACGGTTTGCGCGACGCCATCGATCCCAGGACTAGGCTCTAAACGGTTTGTTCTCGATCTTTTCCGGCTCGCCTGAGCGGAGCTCGTCGAACGGATACCAAAATGTGTTTTTTCTCTCTGGATTTTTTTCGATAAGCCAGAGTCGCTTTACGGGATAGCTTTTGCCAATTTCTTTCGGTGCGACGTTTTGTCGAGAATTCCGTGGTCTTCGCGCTTATGGGCGTGTCTTGGAAGTTGACGCAAGATGTTAGCAAAAGCGCGCATGCTATGGATTTGGTCGCTGTCGAAAGGTAACTCTGTATTTCGAAAATCTGAGAATGCCAATCCGAGTCTTTCAGTCCAGCTCCAGATTATAGGCTAGTAAGCGGTTCGAACAATAGGGTGACACCATCAATGGTTAAACAACCATATCGTGTTTGCAATGCGATAGTGATAAACGGGGAATCGCGATTCGCGAGTAGCGACCGATCTGTTTCCGTATAATAGGCCCTGGGTACAGTGAGATCTCAAGCGGAGCGTGATGTATGGCGATCACTCGAAAAATTTATGCACTATTGCCTTCCCTCGTGATCCTGTTCTCTACTTCGAAAGCAGCTTATGCGCAAGAGAAGGGATGGGTCCTGACTCAACGCAGCAGGACCATGGGAGATCTCTACACCTACGTCAGCCCGCAAGGACTCAAGTGGACCGTGCCGAAGCTGGGCGCCAACATCGCGACGATGGGCCCCAACTGGATGGTCACCATGTACAACGAGAAGACAAAAGCGTATTACACGACCAACTTTACGGAATGGCAACGCGATCTTGCCAAACGTGACGGACGCTCGCAGGCTATGCGAGCCAATCCCTGGGTGAAGGCCGGCGCCGGCAACGTCGCTGGACTGAAGGCGACGAAGTACGTGATGCAGAATAAGAGTCCCGTCACCGGTGGTGGCAAGACTCTCAACTCCGTCTCCAACGCCGAGTGTTGGGTAGCCGATGATATCGAAGTGCCGGCGCAGGTCGCAGACATGCTCTCCAACACCTATGGGATGCCAAAGACCAAGTACTTTCCATTGAAAATCGCTTACCGCGACAGCAACGGCCGGGCTGTAACTGCGCTGGACACGTATCGGAGCGAATCTCGACCGATCGCGCAGAACTACTTCGCCTGTCCTTCGGGCTTCAAGCTGGTCAACAGCAAAGCCGAAGTGTTCATGGATGAAGAGACTCAGCAGATGATGAGCGACATGGCCAACGAAATGGGTCTAGATTCACCCAGGCGAGCGGCATCTCCGGCTACTCAGGCTGCTCCGGTTCGGTCTGGTATGGGCTCGCGTAGCCCTGCTCCCGCGAAAGATACTAATGAACTTTCGCGCATGCTGGATTCGCTCAAAAGCAAGTAAACTCATACCTGACGGTCCAGGTTAAGTCCCTATTTTATATTTTTGGAGTAAGAACTACTATTTTTGTGGAATATACTGAACTGTCGAGTGTACGGCAATCATGGTTCGACATGTGGCAGTCAAAGAGGAGGCGCTTCACGGTCGCCTGATCAGGCGATAATAGAGGCAAACGTAGAGAGTGCTACCAGCCCAGCTTAAATTCAACCTGAAAATTGTGCACAAGGGAGCCATTCTGGTCCTTGTTCCGCTGTTGTTCGAGTTGGTCTTCCTTGCTGTTTTGACCGAGCTGTTGCACCGAGCCGAAGTCGAGGTCCAGCGCCAGGTTCGTTCGAAGGCGATCATCTCGCAAGCCAACACACTTTCAAAGCTTTTTTACGACGCTGGTGTTGCGATGGGCGGCTACAGTATCACGAAAAGCCCACTGTTCTCCGATCGCTATGACAAGATTGTCAGGCAGATTCCGCAAGATCTTGCTGAGTTGAAAAAACTGGTTGGTGAAAATCCCAAGCAGCAGCAG
>JAIERK010000242.1 GCA_019746975.1 Candidatus Obscuribacterales bacterium | reverse complement strand
CGCCGCGCCGCAATCCAAGCAGATAGACAGCCTGTCGGCAAGCGTCTGTGGAGTTAAGCGCGGGATCTTTTTTCTGCAGCTCCTCGATCATCCGACGCCGCTCCGGAATGTCTTTGATCGGTTCTGATGTGCAGATCCAGTAATCCTGTGGAGACGGCACAAAACGAACAGTACCTTTAATTGCTCCGACGATTAAAAGAGCATGACTCTCTTTCCTTCTCAAATCATCGCGTGCAAAACGAGAGAGGGCGTCAACTTCAGGTTCGTTGAGCCGCAGAGTCTCACGCAGTAATCTCAAATCGCTCGGGTCCTGGCGCAACAGTATTTTCATATGAGCATTCTTGACGACAGAATCAGCCTGGTCAGATTGCCGAAAAAAGTCCTTGAGCTGCTGAGTTATTGACACGAGCATCATGCCGTAGTGCCGAGACCTCCTCGAGAGATCATCGAGCAACCGAGCACCAGCTTTGAATCGCATCAATGTCGACGCCTCATCTATTATCGCCGCCAGTCTCACACCTTCTTCCTTAGAAGCGGCCGCAGTGCGCCGAACGAAGTCTGCAAGCGTGTAGACAGCAATTTTCTCGAGACGAGGTTCATTTACGTCTCTGGTATCAAATACGATGAACAGCTTTCCGGTATCGAAGTTGGTGTGACCATCGACCAAGCCACCGAAAGCACCATCTGCGGTGAAGAGCGATAAGCCACGACCGAGATTCTGCATGCGCTTGCGTCGATCGTTATCTATCTCGATATCCGCGGCACTGTTGACAAAATGCGCTAAGTCCGACATCGTTGGAACTCGATTAGAGGACAGGCGCGTGTTTGCGTATGTTTGGCGAATCAACTTATCAAGGATAGATTTATCCTGCAAATCCAACTCGTCATGACCTTCCTCAGCAAGCATCAGATCGAGCAACGATAACAACCTCGCAACCTTGTCGCCTGTCGGTCGCCCATCTGGATCGGTATCATCGTCCCCAAGGTCGAATGGATTCAGTACAAAACCAGAATTGGGACCAAGGTCGATGTAGGCACAGTGCTTTGGACCAAGCAGCTCAGTAATAAATCTGTATGAGCCTAACCGATCTACAGTTTTGTCTAGCAGGATGAATCTCATTCCCGTTGGTAGAAGCCTGAGAATCAGCATAGAGACTGCAAATGATTTGCCGGCGCCCGTCATCCCGACGACGAACATGTTATAGGCTTCCTTACCAGCCCCTAGAAAAAATGGATCTAATAAAACCGGCTCACCCGAAGCAAGCGAAAAGCCAAACGGAACTCCAGTCGGGGTGCCGCATTTTGCACTAAAGAATGGCCAGAGAGTTCCCACCACAGGCGACATCACTCGATGAACGATCGCGAGTTTGTCGACGCCGATAGGCAGCGTCGATTGCCATGCGTCGAGCTGCAAATACTTACCCCGATCCATCTTCGCGCCACGATTTTGGATGACTCTATTTATCTGATCGCAAGACCTATTCAGCCGGTCTTGCGAATCGGCAGTGCAGGTTACGTACATGCTTACGTCAAACGCTTTAGCGGAGCTTCTCAGAAAAGTTTGAATTGCCGCTTCCGTCTGATTCGTTACCTCCGACAGCTCGAGATCGGGTGTCGGCAACTGCCTGGAGGTCAATTTTCCAAAATGGTATTTGTACCTAAGAGCTGTACGCACTTGCTCCTGGTTGCACTGATGAATGAAGATGGAAAGAGTGTATTCGAATGGCATAGACATCAACTCGATAAACCAGCCAATCCAAACGTTGTGCGGCATTTCCTTGAGATAGTGCGTTGCGACGTGCTTTCCGTCCAACCACAAGTTCTTATCGGAAACCTCCAGCACAGACCGTGCAAGAGCCGAACACTCAGAATATTCGGGATGTGGCTCGGGCAATGCTCTTTCTCGTTCGGTCAATCCTGGATTGAGAGTCGAGAACAAGAGATTACGAATCTCCTGTTGATTCAGTACCTTCGGTTTCATGTAACTCTGATTTAGTTGATCGTAAGCAACCTGCACAAATCGATTGAGCTCATAGACATACTCATCATGTGCCGAAGGAGATCGAGAACCACTCCAGGAGCGCCCAGCGTTGGTGTCAGGTGGCTGAAAACTCAACAACAAATAGAACTCTCGCTGAGGAATAAATCGAAGCGATTGCTCCTCGCGAAACCAGTTATCTGTATACTCAGCGTATCGTCTCAAGTACTCGTCATCAGTCTTGACGTGCACTTGATACTGCTCGAGATACTCTTCCACTGGAAGGTTACGTGATTTGACCAGGACCTGCATGTCGCACTCCGCACAGTCAAAGAGATTTCCGAATTGTCGCGCCAGCAATTCGCGATCATATTCGTCAGACAACAAAAGATTGATACCGGTCACATTGATATACTTGCGTAGACTTCCGTCTGCAAGGACGACAACGCCCTCTCCCCGCGCGTCTTCGAGGATACTTTGAATAAAGAGGATGTCCTGCCAATTGGCCTTTTCATTGAGAGATGCGAGTCTTTTATTTCGAGTTGACTCAATGGAGTTTTTAACAAGATTCGCATAGGCATTGCGACGAATACCTGTAGATGAGCCAGTCTTTCCCTCCTTTTCTTTTTGGGGAAACGGTTGCAGAGAAAATGCCATAAAAGGAAATCCTCAATACAGAGAAGCACAAAGCCAGGTCGAAAAATCCAACCGCCATTTTTGCAATCGAATGAACAGCATCGACAGCGCAAATCCAAGCGCTGCTCCAAGTCAATGGATTTGTTCCACCAGCTCAGTTAGGGTCTACGTACACACGCAACACAGAACCTCAGCATCAAGCTGATTGCTCCTGTTTCACCTTGTACTTGCGCTCATCATCCCGGCTATTCGGGTGAAGAACGAAAACAGCGCAGCCTGAGCTCAGCACGATTCAAAAGCTTGAGCTGGTCTGTTGAAAGTGGTGTCCGACTAGAGCGGCGCAGGCGCCAATGACATTCCACGGATTTCCACTTTAGAAATTCGTGGTCGATCATTCAATAGGGTTTTCCCTGATCGAGATCGCAAGACTAGCGCGCCACTGCGTCTATAGCCGGTGTAATCAAGTTACGCAGGAAATTGTTGTCGGCAAGTACGCTAACAAATACCGAGACCTAACATCCCAAGACTATTTAGGAGTGCCACCACCGGTGGAGCCTTAGTGCATTTGCGACCGAGTAACCTGAAGTTTGAAATCCAGATCGGTGCAGACCGTCTTTAAAATCGAGGACACGAAATGTCGCACGAGATAATCATTGTCTTGCAAAGTGATAGGGCCTTCTGAGCCGATTATGCCGGAATCCCGAAGGTAGAAAACATATGGTCTGTCAGCACTGCAGAAAAACCGCAAGAAACCTGTCGTTTGGTTCGCAGTGAATCGATACTCCTGAACTTCGTCTCCACCGCGCCGCGCCCGACCTTCTTCACTGGCAAGTTGCCAACCGTCACAAACTGACTTTTGAATTGCGGTGAGCAAATGCGGAAGTTTTTTCTTGTCTCCGTGAACGTAGATGTTCAGATACCGTGATTGTGACATAGTGCCGTTGCCTGCTTAGATATCGCCCCTCAATATATAAGACCACAGATCTTAATATGATTGTGTTAAAAGCCGTTGTTTGTAACGAGGTTTTGACCGTAAAACAGCTTGTAATTCTCTCACCGAATAATCACGCTTTCCTGCATCACGGGGACAGGTTGAGCATCCACAATCACCACTGATTCGGCAAACAGACCACGCCTTCGATACCAGAAGTACATAGGTACTCCCACCAAAAGCATAACCAGACTGGTCACCTGCTGGACCCAGGTCGTACAGCCGAAGGCAGCAAAGCCATACACGACAATTGACCAGATCGTCATAACCCAGGCCAGGGCGTTGCCTTTGGCTCCGATACGAAAGGGTCGCGCCATATCGGGATCCGTGTAGCGCAGCGACATCAAGCAGAAACCGTACAACAGAGCCAGGAAAGAGTAGATAAATCCGAAGATCTCTCCCAGGAATACGTATGGATTGGGACAGAGTCCTGTTTTCGCCAGGACATTGCTGCCGACCGAGACGATAACGAGACACCAGAACTGAAAGCAGAGCGCATAAGAAGGCACTTTTGTTTTCGGATCCAGCTCAGCAAACTTTCGAGGAAACAGACCAGTAGCCGCCATTGAATATCCGACTCGAGCCAGATTGAGTAAACAGCTCAAGCCGCAACCGACAATCGATGTAACGACAGCCGCGCTCATCACGTTGCCCCAGAACGGTCCGGCCAGGTGTCCGGTCATGGCGGGGACAGTAGCGTGGACCGCCGTGCCATCCACGATCATGTATTCACCATCGGCAGAAGGTACATAAGGCGAGGCGGCGCCTACGGCGAGACTCATGCCCACATAAATGAAAGATGTCGCAACCAGCGTCAGGATGATGGCGCGCGGTACGCTGCGCCTGGCATCTTTTGTCTCGGAGCTCGAACAAGAGGTTATCTCGATACCCGAGTAACCACACAAGGCCAGTAGGAATACAGAAGAGAAGTTAGCGAAAAAATCGGTGTTGCCATGAGGATTGCTGAAGTTAAGCAAGTTGGCAACCGAGCTATGAGGCGCACACACGACGAGAAGTCCGAACGAGATTGCCATCGCGAACTTGACGATAGTCGCAGCGCTGTTAACCGCTGAAGCCTTGTTGACGGACACCATGTTGAGAAGGGTACAGCCTCCGAACAGGCATACAATCAGGAATGGGCCGAACCAAATCGGCGCATTGGCGGCACTCCCGTAGAAAATATGACTCAACAGGTTGCTAAACCCATTGCCCATACAGGCTAAAGCACAAATAACGCAGGTATAGAAAAGCCAACCAGTCAGAAATCCAATCATTTCGCCAGTCTTGGGGAAGACGCGCTTGAATGCATAATACTTGAATACGTAGGGTCCGCCTGCAGCGGGGAACATGGAAGACAGCTCTGCAAGAATGAACGCAGACGGCAAAGTCATGATCGCCGCTACCACCCATGCTGAGCTAGTCGCGAACGTCCCGGCTCTGGCGATCATCGGTCCGTGTACCAGCCAGGCGTAAGACCCGATAATCGCACCCACACCAAGCATCCATGATGCAAAGGACGATATTCCAACCTGCATCTCAGAACCGATCTTGATAGCATCACATTCAGCCTTTGATGTTTTTACCCGAGGTTCCGAAGTCGTAGAAGTTGTCAAAATCTAACCTCCAGAACAAGCCTCAATGCGACGAACCCGTTGGTCACGGATCGGAGTATGATTTAGAAAGAAGTGGATGATTACCCAGCAAGATAAGATTTACCAACACTCGCGTCAATGGGGATTGCACGTACGGGTGAGACGAGGCGGCATGCAAGACCCGAGCTTCCATAATTCAATAGAAGTCAGCCAGCAGCTCATCGAAAAAATCGAAGCGACAACGATTCGCTCTGACCTCGCAGCACAGCAGATCTCCGATCTTCTGAGTGATATGGTCACAGCGCGCGGCTTTTTCGTGTCATTGCTCTCAGGCGAGTGGACATTCAACAACAAAATTCCTCAGCTCATCGTGGATTCGATCAGAACTAGCCCTGGCAATGCTTACACACTACTTGCACGCAACCTGGTGATGTCATCGGCAACAGCTGTCGCTTATGTGCGCTCTGACAAGAGAGAACTCGCCCAGGGCTCAGACCGAGTTGCCGAGCGCAGCCAATTGCTCATTGCTGAACTCAACAACAAAGAGATGCACAAAGAGCTAGCGGACATGCTTCTCGCCGTCAAGAATCGCATGAAGGGACTAACTGTTTCCAACAACGACAATGTGGCTAGCTATTCGGCATTCCTCGAGCGCTGGTCCTACGACAGCGAACAAATTCACGCTGTGGAGCAGAAGCTGGAGAGTGTGATCGACTTGTTAACGTCGACTCTCAAGCAATAAAACTTACCTCCCATTTTCAAAAACGATACTCACATTCGCGACTTCCTTGGTCGCAATCGAGTGGGTTTAAGAGTCCTTCTCGCCGTCCCCTACATGATGTCCATACGAGTTATGGTATCTACCGAACGACTTGGCAGAACCGAGTCGGCCTGAGTACGGCAGTACCGCTGTCGAAAAAGAACGAACAGTTCACAGGCTACAGCGCTTCTGCAACAGCTTCTACGTCAAATCGCGGACGATCAGTCGGTAGCGGCTGGAATGACAAAATCGGAATCGAGAGCCACTTGCATCTCAGTGCCGGAAGGGATTGCGATATCCCCCCCATGATTAGCAATTCCCGTAACGATAAAGCCACCAGGTAGTCCCTTAACCGCACCGACCAGTCCACCCTTGGCTCTCGTCAATGCATCCTCTTTTGCGACAGGCTTGTCGAAGGCGTAGGCTGGTTGAATCGCGCCCGCGGTGCCTGACATAATCGGTCCCGTAATAAGCTTGTATGGACCGGTTAGCCAGCTAACAGCACTTATAGCAGCTCCTGTCGCACCGTATTTGATACCATTCCAATGGACGGTAATGCACCCATCATGACGGACACTGAGCGAGACATCCTGACAATCCCCTCGAAGCGGCGTGCCTGGGGCCGGTTGTGCATCTATCTGGTAGGAGCCGCCCTTGGCTTTGGTCTGGATGTTGCTAAAGTGAACGGAAAGCGCAGCGTTGGAATTAAGCCAGTTGGTTGGACAAAATTTCGATTCAAGAACGTTACGCGGGTTATGAACCGCAGAAATCCAACCCTTGATATAACTTCCCTTGGCAGCGACAATCTTGTCACCTACAGTCAAGTCCTCTACTAAAGCACCGTCTACGGGGTCACCAAGCTTCGCGGTTTTACTGTCGATAATTGAGAGAATCGTCACAGGAAAGACACTTCCCTGCTTCAAAACGAATAACCCACGTTCGACTTCAGGAATCAGCTTCGTATATGAGGGACTGATACCCAAAGGTCCTCGAAGTCGGACGGTGGTCGAAGCATCAGGCGCTGCAGCAGATTCCGATTGTGCCGACTTAGCGTGCAAAGCCAGTCCTGGCTCACCAAGTATGAGTAACAACAGACTTAGAGGTGCTAGAACGACAAGACGGCTAGGCAATTTATCAGACACCACTTCCGATACCAGTCAATCGTATCACATATGGCGCGTTTCGTTCCCTTGATGTATGTACGGATCAGTCCACAGGGTCGAGTCTTTCGGACATGCTTTCGACAAGGTACCAGTCGCCTTTGTGGTCTACTACGCCTGCCGAGCTGTTCATCCAACCTACGACATCGGCGAGATGCTTAGAAGGAACGAGAAGATAATGAGGCGCTTTGGTTGTCGTGATGAATTCTCTACACTGCTTCTCATCATCGACTTCGAAGACACGCTGCTTGGCATAGAAAGCAGCCGAAGGGCTATCCTTCGCTACGATGGCGACGCTCGAGTCATTGGTCGCGGCAATCTTGCGCAACAACTGCTGCATCGCTGCCGGACTGCGCTTGTACATATGCAGAAGCCCAAGTGGAACCAAGATGGCACATGCCAGATAACAACTGGCAGCAAGCACGGCGACGGCGGTTTTCAATCGTCGGCGTATAACCAGGAAGCCGTAAGCAGAAAGTCCAGAGATGAGTAGAGAAACAATCACGATAACAAGCACTTTAATCGCAGCCGAACCGTGAATTAGCCGTGTCGTGAAAATAAAGCTGAGTCCGCCACCTACCACCATGACCGGTGCAGTCCAAAGTAAGAGACTGCGCCTGCCAAGACGAATCGATGTATCAAGGAAGCACCCCGCCAAGACAGCAACAAACGGCGCTAGGGGCAGCAAGTAAGTAGGCAATTTCGCTGCCGACAGAGAGAAACCAACTACAACCAGTAAAGTGGCTAGAGCACAGGTCAAAAGGAAGTTGTTACGTTGCGTCGAGACCATCCAGGACTTGCGCGGGCGAAAGACGAGTGGCATTCGCACAAGAAAAATCGACCATGGAAAAAATCCAGCAAAAAGGTAAGGAATGTAGAACCACCACGGCTGAATATGCGATCCAAGCGCACCCGACACGCGACTGAGATTTTGCTCGATGAAAAATTGATGCGTGAATTGACCGTGACTGGCATTGTGCACGAGGACATACCAGGGCAACGATACCAGGAGCAATACCATAGCCCCTGCCAGAGGGTGGATGAGTTTAACCCTGTCATTCACGCGACCGAGAAAGCTCCTTGCACTCAACTCTCTTGCAGTATCGGTTTCTCCCTGAATTACGGGCTCAGATGCGTCGAATGGTAGACCCCCTGCGCTCGACTCCGGACCAGTAGGTGCAGCGAACCGCTTTACTGTGTCAGCCTTCCGTGATGCCATTGCGATGTAAATCCCAACGACAGTAGCGACGAGCAATATGCTGATCGGACCTTTTGCAAGAACAGCAAGTCCCAGTGCAATATATGCCGGCAGAAGAAAACTCTTTCTGGCACCATTCACAACCGAGATCAAGAGCAGCGATGACGAAAGTGTTAGCAACATTAGCGGTGCATCTGTGATCGCAACATGTCCAACAACAATCGATAGCGGCATTGTTAGAAGCGCAAACGCCGAGAGCAAAGCTGCTCGACGCCGTAATAACGAACGCGTCAAAAGAAAGAGAAGCGGTATCGACGCAATGGCACACAGTGCGGAAGGCAATCGAGCAGCAAAAGTGTTGACGCCAAACAGCTTGTATGAGCCTATTATCAGCCAATAGATTAGAATTGGTTTTTCATAGAACGGTTCGTAATTCAAGTAAGGCGTTATGAAATCGCGCCGCTCGAGCATCTCGCGCGCAGCTTCCGTGTAGTAGCCATCGCTCGAATTGACTATCCCAGTCGCACCTAGCCCAGGCAGGAACATCAGACAAGCAACAACGACCAGCGCGATCAAAATCCAACGGTCGAGCCTGTTTAACGTCGAATCGCACGATAATTCAAGAAGTGTTTTTGAACAAGGCTCCTTCACGACGGCTCTACTCGTTACAGAATTCATACGACTTCTACCAGGTGGTGTAAACAGACTAGCGCTCAGTTGCCAAGAATAGCATCCCTTAGCAATCAAAGCTCAATGATGCTTTGAGCTAGCGCTTTGTTCCTCCTCGTCGTTACATGTGCGATCGAGAGCCTAATGGATTGCTATCATACTAATGACCGATAGAGGGGATTCCGCTTGAAGGACAAGATTCTCACTTTTCTTTTCGGCGCATACTTCTTCATAAGTGGCTTTTTCATGGTCTCAATTGCCGCGATCATATGTCTCCTCACAGCGCCATTTGATCCCAATCGAAGAATTCTTCACCATTGGGGCGGCATCTGGGCAATGATGTATATTCACTCCATTCCGGGGTGGAGAGTCACTTACGAAGGCACTGAAAACATAGATCCCCATAAGACATACGTTTTAGTAGCGAATCATTCGTCGTTCTGGGATATATGGGTGCTGTACGGTCTAAACAAGCCCTACAAATGGGTCTCTAAAGAGTCAATATTCAACGTGCCCAATGTCGGTTTGAATATGTATTTGAATCAATACGTAAAAATCAAACGCGGAGACCTTAAAAGCATCAAAGAGATGATGGCGACCTGCAAGTACTGGCTCAAGCGCGGGTCATCCATAATGCTCTTCCCCGAGGGGACGAGGTCCGAAGACGGTGAGATTCAAAATTTCAGGGACGGAGCCTTTCGACTTGCCGTGGACTGCGATGTGCCGGTGGTTCCGATTATCGTAACGGGCACCCATGAAATCTATCCGAAGAACGCCAAAGCACTTAACTTCAGGTCGGACATTAAAGTCAGAGTGCTCCCTCCTGTCTATCCTGCAGACTTCGAACGCAGCTCCGGACTGATGCGAAAGCACGTCCATGACCTGATGTTGGCGAACCATCACGAAATGAACGGTAAAAAACAGATCGGCATCTCCGCTTCGTAATAAACCTAAAGAGCACTGGAGAAAGTCAAGCGCCGCGAATTATTGGTTAGTCGCGTATTGATCAAACATCGAGTAAGATTTGGAATTGATCGACTCGGCTCGACACTGTGAGGACGAAGAATGAGATTTAGCACCGTTGCACTTATTATCGTATGCGCCCTTGTAGTTATCATTACACCAGTGGCGGTGTCGAAGGACACAAATCCGAAATTGCCCGCATCCAGAGGCTCGGAGTCCTCAGCCCCCATAAGCCTTGTCTCGCAGACCAAGATCAGCTTGAAGGATGCAGAAGAACTCTCATTAAAGCAGGTTGCCGGCAAGGTACGTCGAGTAGAGCTGGAATGGGATGACCACAGACTTCAGTACGAGTTCGAGATCTGTCAGGGGAAATTGAAAAAATCGGTGACGATAGACGCAATCAGTGGCAACGTAATCGAAGTAGATATGCAATTCTTGCGGTGCGAAGATGATACTGATTAGGTAGCACCAGAGGTAGTGTCATGCCCAATCTCACAGCCGATATCGACTCGTATCTAAACTCCGTAGGTTTGCGAAGTCACCGCAACATCAATCAATTTTGGTCATATCTCGATTCACGCTATCCTCGCGATCAAATTTGTGATCTCGAGCGGGCCTATGCACAGCTCGAAAAGGGGAATGAGTCTAATTTTTACGCCGAAATCTTTCAGAATGTAAAAGTGAGCATAGACTTCGCCTCGCTCAGACGCGACCTATATCGTGCTTACCTGGACTGGTTCGTCCAGAGTGTGAAGGAATGTCCGAATACGATTGTCGATGCCGGATGCGGCAACGGCATCCTGACGTGCTTCTATGCCCAGCATTTTCCTATGTCCAAAGTTATCGGATTTGACATTTCGGAAGGCGCTATTAATTGTGCAAAAGAGGTCGCATCTCAAATTGGAGTATCGAACGTAGAGTTCGTAGTAAGCGATGCTAACGATCCTTCGCTTCCTGTCGAGAAGGGCACAGTCGATCTGCTCGTCAGCGTTGCTGTACTCGGTCCCCCACCACTGGCTGGTACCGCCAACGCACCGGTCTATGATCTTCTGAGCGTTAAACCAAAAATGGCGGCTTTGATTCAAGTAAGTTTGTTGGCACCGTACTTGGAGCCCGCAAATGGCAAGTTCATCTCTTTCGACAAAGTCGGCAACCTCGCAGCTCAGGCCAGTTGGGCCAATATCATTCAGCGAAGCGGGCTGGGGATCAACCTCGCCGAATCCTCCTGGATAGCCTACCAGAACATCGAGGACGATACGATCACGCTCCCAGCACTTGTAGCGACACCATATACGCCACCAACGTCGGCACACGACTTGATAGCGTTCTTCATGACCAACAACAACGACTTAAGTCAGTGGTGCCTAGATTTCGGACAGGAAGGTCTTGCCGAGCTGGTTTTTACCTTTGTCAATCCTAAGTCATTCCTGGCTGGTGCCAAGGCCGTCCATAACGATGGCTCAGGTGTCTATTGGTACGAGCTATGGCAAGCAGGTCCGTTTCTCCTTGTTTATGAACACACAGATCGAGGATTTCGAACAGTAAGGACCGCTCCGTCAACAAGACGTCCCGAATTCGAGGCTGCCGTTAAAGACTGGGTGGAGCAAAGCTCTTCCTACGCGGAAGTCACTATACTCAACGAGCCGGATGTTCGGTTCGAGACAAAGGCGTGACCTACTTTATCTCTTTCATCTGCTTTTTCACGACTTCAAGCGAGTTAGGAAAATGCCTCTGGAGATAATCCATATCAGTTTCGTTCTCCGGCTTCCCGAGAGCGACACCGAACATTGAGGCGAAGACTTCTTGCCTACCCGCATTCTCTTCTTTCTGGGAGAAGTACTTATATATTGGATGACGCTTGTCAAAAATGGCTGCCATATCCTTGTTGTAGGCTTCCACGAATTCCGGTTTTGAAGAAAGAAAGCCGTGGGCATGGTCGAGTGCATGTCCGACCTGGTGTAGAACCACGTTGTCGCGAGTCACAGGCTCCGCCGATCCTTCTCTCCCCATGCGCATCGGAGCGATGATGCGTTTACTGACACTGTCGTGAGTTCCGTCAGATTCGAAGAACGAAAGATCCTTGGGCCAGCCTCGAGGAGTCAGGTCTGCCAGTGCCGGAATTGCCTCTGGAATATTGGTAGCGGCAATTATCTTGTAACCGTTCCGCTCCAGACTTGATATCAGGTTCGGTGGCAACTCCTTTACCTTTTCGTCCAGCTTTTTAAGAAAACTGTCCGGCACATGCTTCATTCCCTGAACCAGGCCTGCCTGCGCCTTCCCTTCGCGGGTCTTCAAATCCATTGTGTAATCGCGTGTCAGCGTCAGGGAGCCGTCCTTCTCCTTAGACTTCACTTTCCAGCCTTCATCCAGTTCACCTGTCGTCGGGTGACGCACCGTGAAGGTCTTATCTTTATCTACTTCTACGGTCTTCGGATCTATTTTCGGATTGGCCTTCTTGAATTCGTCGGCAGACACCTTGTACTCCGCGGTCATACCGAAAGAAGTAATACCACCATCCTTGGTGCCCTTCACAGTCCACTGATTCGGGGCATCCGCTTTCTTCTCTGCCGGCTTCTCACTGGTAGCCTTATCCGAACCAGGCTTAGGTTTGTCACCGGTCTCTGGTTGCGGAGGAAACAGTGCAGACACGAACAGGTCGCGCTCTGACTCACGAGTAGGCGTTGTAGGCCTCGTCGCCTGATTCTCGCGAAAGAGGCCAATCACGTCAATCCGAGCACTGTTCGATGTGCCGGACTGACAGTCCTGACCAAACTCAAATGTAGGATGCGTCTCTATGTGCGTCAAAACGTTTGATTAACCAATTTGTAGTGAAGGAAGCCGCACCCGCGACCCCTAATAGTAAATAACTAGTGGAATTGTTGTCAAGAGAAACTGCATTTTCTGCCCTATACCGGGCGCCTGTATGCTTTTTCGATTTTGGATAGTTTTGATATTGCACAATTTATCTTGATATTGAGTGCAGCGTTACAGGTTATGCGAAACAAGCCGCAATGCGCGCGCCAACCCAGGGTCAGCATTCTTGACTACCTTTAGAAAAAATTACCTTCCAACAGCTCGAAACCTGTTAGTGTACATTTTGAACGTATTGTCTGCGCGCAATATGGGGGAACCCGGAATTGTTGACCACATCTGAAGCGCCGGATACACCGGCAACCAACTTTGATCCTAGTGAGCAAGTTCTCGAGGAGGGTCGGTCGGAATCGCCGGGGAATTTGCCACGCGGCATCGGCGTAGCAAGCTGCTTCACCGAGCACATGTGGTACTTCGCCATCGCCGGCGACCAGCTGAAGCGCGGCGCCATGTTCGGCAAGACTATG
>JAIERK010000231.1 GCA_019746975.1 Candidatus Obscuribacterales bacterium | reverse complement strand
CGCCGAGCTGGGAATCTCCAAGGATAATGATTTTGCTGTTTTGGTTGGTAGCCAACCAGTCTTTTAGAATCCAAGCGCCGTACGAATCGTGGGAGAATGTAGATTTACTGCGGATTAAACAAACGGTCGCAAAAACTGCGAACAGGAATACCACGATTGCGATGATGAGGCGGTTGTTGTGAGTAAAAGAACGCAGGAAGATTCTGAGCATGGCAAAATCATCCTTCAAAATCAGACGATATAACCAGGTCAGTTCGTTTAGAATTAGGCGGTTGGTGATTGTGAGGAAGCGTTATGCGAGTGTCCGTGCCTGTTCGATTCTTAACGGTAGCTTTGATCCTGGCCTCAACCACTTCTGCCATCAGAGCACAAGAAGGGAAATCGCCACTTGTTATTGCCCACAGAGGCGGCAACAAATGGGCACCAGAGAACACCATGTCCGCGTTTGCCAAGAGTCTGAAAGCTGGTGCCGACGGTGTTGAACTGGACATTCACAGATGCAAGAGCGGCGAACTGGTCGTCATTCATGATGAAACTCTTGAGAGAACGACCAATGGCTCAGGCTTTGTTAAAGACAAAACCTGGGAGGAACTAAAGAACGTCAGTGCCGGAAAGTGGTACAGCGCCGAGTTTGAAAACGAGCGCTTGCCTCTATTGAAGGACGTTCTCACTCTTGCGGATGGCAAGATGATCGTCAACATAGAGATAAAAAATGCGCCTATTGAATATCCGGGAATAGAGGATGATCTCGCCAGCCTTTTGAAAGATTATAAGTATCCAGACAAAATCCTGATAAGCTCGTTCGATCACGAGCTTATCAGACGCGTGCATGAGAAGTTGCCGAACATTGAGGTTGCCTTCCTGGATGCCGGGATCGTTGCCGATGTTGGCGAATATGCCTCCAAGATCGGTGCGAAGGCTTGGAATGCAGGCTATTCCGAGCTTAGAGCCGATGCCGTATCGAGAGCCCATAAATCCGGGCTGGCAGTCAACGTCTGGACCGTCAACGGAAACCAAAATTGGGATCAAGCGATGGACATGAAGGTAGACGGCATCGTGACTGACGATCCGGCTGGTCTGATCACTTACCTCAAGGGAAAAAACGTTAAAACATCCGCAGATTGATACCTTGTCAGTCGATTGACTCTGGCAATTTGAGGCATATAAAGGTGTGGAGTTACTTTTCACACTATGGAAAGCGTGGAAGAGATCCCATCTGAGGAATTGATTCGAAACTATGGCTAAGATCTTGCTAGTGGAAGATGATGACAGTCTTGCCTTCTTGTTGAAGATGCAATTGGAGCAATCCCGTCACCTTGTCGATGTGGCAAGAAAGGGTCTGGATGCACTCTCTCAGCTCAGGTGCAATGTATCGTACGAACTGGTAATTTTGGATTGGATGTTGCCGGATATCGCCGGCGTTGAGGTCTGCAAGCAGTATCGTTCTTCTGGAGGGAGAACCCCCGTGCTGATGTTGACCGCCAAAGGTACGGTCGAAGACAAAGCTACCGGGTTAAATGCCGGTGCAGATGATTATCTTGTCAAACCTTTTCATCCGACCGAGCTGGATGCACGTGTTAGTGCCCTGCTCAGGCGTCCTGCAACCTATGCCGGAAAGACTTTGAATGTTCGTGATATCGAGCTTGATACCGCGAGCGGTACCGTCACCCGGGCGGGAGTAGAGGTTGAGTTAACCGCGAAAGAGTTTAGCTTGCTAGAACTGCTGATGCGTTATCCCAATCAGAGCTTTTCTCTCGAGGCTATTCTCGATCGTGTTTGGGACAGCGATTCGGCTGCGTCGATTGACACCGTGCGCACTCATATGAAAACTCTGCGAAAGAAAATCGGCGATAACAACGAGACGGACGGTATCATTAGAACCAAACGTGGACAGGGCTATCGCATAGTCGATCACCAATAAAAACATCGGTTGTGGGGCCGCCGAAAAGGCCCCGGGCAAACATGACAGACCAAAAGCCTGTTGTATCTGAAGAGAAGACGCCTACGAAACGTGGCTTCAGGCTTGATATGAAGAACTGGTCTCTCACGACCGTGACGACCATAGCAATCTGTTTGACAGTGGTTCTGTTGGTCCACATTGCCACCATTTCATTAGGACAATGCTTTCGAAGACTTGAAGACACTGGGCTGTCGCAACAGCGCTTGTCCATTCTGACCGTGCTGGACCAGATAAAGTATTACCTGATCAAGATGGAAGGCGCTGAGATGGCCTACGTCTACTCCGGTCAACAGCGCTACCTCGATCAGTATCTCAACGACAAAAAAATGATCGAACGACAGGTGATGGAACTCGATATGAGGCTCCATGGCAAACACCGGATGTTTTCCGACGAAATCAAAGATTACATCCGCGTCCGCAGAGAATGCGCGGAAGAGGTGATTGCTCTACGGCAGAGAGTTGGTATGGAGGCCGCTTCTGCGCACGCGGACAAACTCGGCGAAGCCGTTGTTACAAAGCACATCGAAGTGATGGTGGATGAGCTTGGCAATCACGCCGACACTGAATTTCAGCATCGTGGACGTGAACTCGACCGAGGCAGCATGCAGACTGTGGCCGGTATCACCCTATTGATGGCACTGGCGCTTGTTATTCTCGTGGTCGTAATTGCGGTCGTGAACAAATACGTCAACGAGCGCCAACGCGCTGAACTATCCTTGCGAAACGCAGAGCGCAGATTTCGTGCTGTATTCAATCAGACATTTCAGTTCAGCGGTCTACTGTCACCGGACGGTATCGTTCTCGAAGCGAATCAATCTGCTGTTGACTTTGCTGGAGGCGATGTCCAGGCTGTCAAATCAAAACCGTTCTGGGACACCTCCTGGTGGTCATACTCGACAGATGTACAGAACCAGTTAAAAGCCGCGATCGAACGAGCCGCGGGCGGTGAGATGATACGCTTCGAATCCGCTGTCGAAGGACCTGACGGACGGTCTACCGTGGATTTCTCCGTTAAGCCGGTCAAAGAAGATGATGGCAAGGTCGTTTTCCTGATTGCTGAGGCTAGAGACATCACCGAGAGAGTTAGGGCTGAGGAACTTCTTGCTGAGAGAGAGGCGCGTATGCGCGCTATCGTCGACACCGCTCCAGATGGGATCATTACAGTCAATTCGGATGGCACCCTCGAGTCTACCAATGGAGCGTTGGAGAGATTGCTTGGATATAAAACCGGAGAGATTCTTGGTCAGGACGTCAACACAGTTCTTCCACAACTTTTGTCAGGCGATGGAGATTCAATCAGTCCTTTGAGAACCGGTGAGAGAAGAATCTTCGGAGTTGGCCGGGAATTCCATGGGATCAAAAAGGATGGAGAAAAAGTCCCTGTGGAGGTGTCGCTCAGCGTGATCAAGCTCGGAAATCAGCAGATCTTGACTGGTATTGTCCGTGATATTACTGAGCGGAAAGAGGCAGAGCAACGTGTTAAAGATTTCTATTCAACCGTATCGCACGAATTGAGAACCCCGTTGACCGCGATCCGTACCGCACTTGGTATCATGGAGCATTCATTCATGGGCGAACTCGTCGACCAGGCCAAGCCGGTCGTTCTCGTCGCCAGCAAAGAGACGGACCGTCTTATTCGTCTCATCAATGACATTCTCGACATTCGAAAGATAGAAGCTGGAAAGCTCGACTTGAAGCTTAAGAAGCTTGAGCCAAAAGCGATAGTAACGCTTGCATTGGATGGATTGAAGACCCTGACAGACGAAGCGGGCGTCAATATAGAACAGGACCTCTCCGAGACTCGGCGTGTATTGGCAGATGAAGACAGGCTTCAACAGGTGCTCACAAACTTGCTTTCCAATGCCGTTAAGTGGTCGCCTAAGGATGGAACTGTCAAAATCTCCACTCGCGAGATCGATCAGCGCTGCCGATTCGAGGTTACTGATGATGGTCCAGGTATTCCCGAAGACGAAGTCGACAAACTCTTCGGAAGATTCCAACAAGTTACATCCAGAGACGATCGATCCAGAGGCGGCACGGGGCTTGGTCTAGCGATTGCAAAGGCAATCGTTGAGCAGCATGGCGGCGACATTGGCGTGGATATGAGACCGGACCAGAAAGGTTCAATCTTCTGGTTCGAGCTGCCTCTCGAATTGAAGATTGTAGTAGAAAGCGAATAATGCTTCCCCGGGAACACGTGTCGAACCATTCGAAGTGAGGGGATCGTTCTCACGACGCGAGAATTAGGAACAATACCGCAGTTCCGTTAATCAAAAGATGGCTGATTAGACCTGGCACTATGCTGCCGGTCTTTTCCACGAGATAAGCGTTGATGTAACCGAATACAATTTTGTACAGTAACCACCAGGGTGTGAACTCGTTGTGTACCAGTGCAAAAATGAGTGCCGTAAAGAGCATTGTCGGTTGTGGTGACCAGTGCCTTCGAAGTGAGGGGTAGAGGATGCCTCGAAAGATTATCTCTTCAGTTAGCGGTGCCAAGATTGCGTAACCCAGGTACCAGATTGCAATCGCTGTGGCAGAGCCTGATGTGGCTAATAGTCCCAGTCCAATCGTAGTTGATTTGTCGCCTGGATAGTGAAACCACATAGAAAGAAGCATGCAGACCGCCGCCATACTCCAGCAGATGCCGAACGCCATGGCGCCTTGATAAATAAAGGAACTCAAGGTGTATTGCGCAGTCCTAAATTTCAGTCTCGCGAAATCGGTAAACGAGCTTGCTTTTCCGACGAGCAGATAGCTAAAGAATATAAGCGGAAATGTGGTGATAAGCTGGTTGGCGAGCTCCATCATTGCGATTTTCTCTGGGTGAAAGTAGACGATCATAGTACTTCCACCGAGCACCAGCAGCGGTGGGCACTGAATATATAGTGCCACCATTGTGACATTCGAAAATGCAAATGAGAGAAAACAGGCTATCGGTGGTTTTATCCAACCCCAAGCCTGCTGAGATACAGGAGGCATTGTATTTGGTGGCAGTCTCCAGAGTGGTGTGGCTCGAGTCAGGGTCCAAATCAATACTCCGAAGCTAACTGTTGTGAGCATCGCGATGACCGTAAGGAGACGAATAGTCTTATCTCGTTGCTTTGCGAAATCCCCAAGTGTTGCATCGTTGGCTGGTACGTCATGTAATGACTTCTTCTCGATGACCGCAAGCAGATATGATTGAAAGTAGTCGTTGGGAAGATTCTCATTTGCTGAATTGAGCAATTTCTCTTTTTTCGCTGAATCGGAAAGCTCTCCTGCTTCAGCGATTTGTGAAAAGGGAACTAGCCGCGCTGCCAGCCTGTCTCTCTCTCGATTGCTTTCGTTTGAGGCTTCCGCCATCGTTGTTAAAGACGTTAGGAATTTCGAGGAATCGTTGTTCCGGAGTTTTGCGATGATGATGTTATCGAGTAGCAAGAGAGGATCATTCGCATCTTGCTTGAGATACCTTTGCGTATGGCGCTCGACTTCTTTGAGAAGGACAGAGCGCGTCGATGACATGATATCGCGCATGATACCAGAACTCTTTTCCATCTCGGCTCTGAGAATATCGCTTACGATGAGATTTGGCGCAACGCCGGTGCCCATGAAGTTGGGTGTCGTGACATACGTCGCTAGCCGCGTCCCGTCATTTGAGCAGACAATTTTTTGAATGCGCAGTTCCCGTAGCGTGAAATCAATTGCAGAAGCGGTGGCGATGATCTTGTCTGCCATCGAGGACTGACATTCGATTTTTAGCTCCGCTCGCGGCATATCATCACAAGAAATCGACTTGGCATCGATGTTGAGTTCATCGCTCAATGTCTTGATCAGAAGATTTCGCCCCTTCTCAAGGCCGTTGCTACTTTCAACCTTGGCCAACTTAACCCTCTCTCCTCCGGTGATCTTAGGGACTTCCATCAACGCGAGATAGACGGCCCAAAGAGATAGAGAGACAGTCACGCTCCAGGAGATGAATTTATGTACTTTCTCGGCTTTGATCATAGTAAGTAGCTCGTCAGCTTGAGCAATTTAAGCATTTACGGTGTTGTCAATTAAGAGGGATTTTCCTGGATCGATCTTGGCCTGTTTGCCAAGGGATCGGTACTCTCCTTCGAACCTGCTTGGAGAGCAAGTCTTCTGGTGTTAAATGGTGAAATCTTTTGATATTGGTGTTGATATTGGCGAAAACACTGATATTGAGCGGGTGGGAGGAATACGGTTGTAACTATCGGGCCAATTTCCTAATATGTGGGCACATGCTCCATTATTCAAATACCCTTCAAGTCCCCATCGCGCGCGGCACGCGAATTCGAAGTTGAGGCCGACTTATCTATGACTTTTTTCGAATCTCCTGCCAGTGACACCAAAGCACCGCCACCGCCTGCAACTGATGATGTCAACAAAACCAAGAAGATTGTAGATGAGCTCAGCGAGCTCTTTGGACCGGTTAAGCCGGATGCTGGGAAAAAGCCGGACACCACCAAAAAGGCTGACACCACAAAGAAATCTGACGAACCGCCTCCGCCAGGAGGAGGGACAACGTCTCCCAAAGGCAAGACAGGCACTGCTTTCCCAACCAGACCAAATACGTTCCCTACCACACCTGGTGGGTCGAACTTCCCGGTCAGGCCTGGTTCGCAGTTTCCCGACAGACCCGGCACATTTCCGTCGTACATGACGCCCGGCAAGCCGGGAGAGGGCCCGAGGCCAGGAGCGCCTGCTAGGCCGAGCGAGCCAGGACCCCCGGGGTCTACATTCGACCCGCCTGCTCCGGGCGAGCCGACGCGAGTTCCTGCCAAGCCTGGCGAACCGCCGGCACCGGGAGAACCGCCAGCACCAGGCGTGCCGCCTCGCGTTCCCGCAAAGCCGGGAGAGACACCGCCCCCGACAAAACCGGGTGAGAACCCCAAAATCAATCCAAAGGACAATCCGATTTCGCCTACACTGACGCCTGATATGTTCAGGCAGCCCAAGCCCAAAGTGGACGTGCCAGTTGCGCCACCTCCCGCAGGGCGAGCCCGGCTGGGTGGTTCGACAGAGTCAAAGGACGTCAAGCCTGTGACACCGGCTCCGAAAGATGGCGATCCATCAGTGTTTAAGCCTCCCGAACCGCCTACGACTGCGAAGACTGAAGATCCGCCGACCGGACCGCCGAAGGTAGACGTACCGACAGCACCACCGAAGGTAGACGTTCCGGCCGCGCCGCCTAAGACAGACCTACCGGCAGCACCCAAAGACGACGTGCCCAAGCCCATTGTTCTTCCAGGCGGATCCAGACCGCTTGTGCCAAAGCTTTCATCCGGAGCTTTTGCTGGTAAGGGTTTGACTCCTGAAAAACCGTCTTCATTGTTGAGCCCGGCAAAACCTGCGGACCCTGCGGCCAAGCCGCCGGATACTCCAGCTAAGCCAGCCGATCCAAAGGATCCGCCGAAAACTGTGCTCAAAGACACCACGCCAGTGAAGCCGAACGCACCGCTCTCCAAGGCCGAACTCGAGGCACAGAAAAAGGACGGTGGGGTTGCAGTTGTAGATAAGACTCCCGGAGCAGCGCCTCCAAAGTATCCCGGCGCTCCTCACGATCAAGATCAGTGGATCATGAAGAAGCTCTTGAAGCCTTCTAAAGTGGCAAGCGAACTCTATGACCTCTATTTAAAGACCTACACGGACAGAAGTGAGGAGAACAAAGTCCCGGAATCGATTCGCATTGCCGAATTGCATAAGGGTGTAAAGGATCGGGTCGCTTCAATAGAACTGCTCGGAGATAGTGAGATGTTCCAAAAGGACATGCACGGACTGGTCATTCATCCGACGGGTCAAAAGCATCCGGGTAACTGTTACGCGGTTCTACGCGACGACAAAGGCATTCCAGTCAACATCATCGAGTACACCACGAAGACCGGCAAGCCGCAGTATCTGCAGCAGTGGATATTCGATCGATCTGAAGACAAGGACACCGGTGGTCAAAAAACAACGATTACCTTCTTCAGAGACGAGAAGAGCACAGCCGTTGGTCGTCCGAAAGAGCAAAACGGTGTGATGGCTGATGTTTACATGGGTAAGACCGAATACCTTACCACCAGGACTGGTGGCATTTATCGGGCCGTCCATTACAACAACCTCGATAAGCCGACGGTTCAAATCGATTACGATGGTGGACCGACCATGTACTTACGCGATTCCAACAGCGGTCAGTTGAGGAAGTCGACATACACCGCCGCGCAAGCGAGCAAGCTCTACTTCTCGAGCATCTATGTCAAGTAGAAAGTGACGCCGGCCGCTATGGACCCCGGGTGATGCGCTCGATCAGATCAGTCAGCGCAGATATTTCGCGACTTCCTTGTTCTTAACCACGAATTCGTCAATGGTGTCGAAGAATTTCACACCACCGTGCGCATTCATGTGAGCAGCATCCTGAAAGTCTGCGTAAGTGTCGTATGGCCTCTCGATACCTGGCTCCAGGAGCGGAACATTAGCCTTCCGGCAAGTCTTTTCGAGAGCGGCATGATATTTCTTTTGTCCTGCTGCTGGTAGCAGGTTGATGTTCTCGAGCGGAAGCGGTGTATTGATCACAACCACTCCGATATCGTTCTTTCGAGCCAGATTTAGAAACTTCTGGAAGTAATCGGTTTGTGTCCCAAGCTGCGTCTCGTTGAACGGAAGATACATTTGTCCGTATTCTTTCAGTTGGTTGAGCTTGTTAGGCGGCTTTTCATATACAGGAACATTTTTGGGGTCGAGAAATGCGGCCCGTTGTTTACTCAAATTGGCGTCGGCGCTCTGTTCATTAGGCTTTTGAAGAGCGGAAAACAGGTCGATTGGGTGGTTTAACTTCTGTGCTGTCAGCCCGACGAAGAAGTGACGATAGTCTTCCCTCTGAGCGTAGTAGTCGAATGCTCGTCTGAGTGCGACGTCGACTATCGACTGCCACTTCGCGCTCTTCTCGACCAATTCCGATATCGACATCCAGTCTCCAAGGACTGTGTGAGTTGGGGTCTTGCCGATTTCGGTTCGTTCATTATCCAGAAAGTCCCTCGGTGCGCAACAAAGTAGGATCAGCTTCGGTTTCTTCCCGGAAGCGAGATACTTTTTCAAAATCAGATACTGATCTGACATCATACCGCCGGCGATACCGGTATTAATTGCGGAAATTTGATGGTTGAGGGCTTGAGAGAGGTTATGCGCAAGATACTTGACCTTGCTATACGAGTAGATCACGTTGCGCTCGTACCAGAAGTCCCAGCGTGCACGAACTTTATCCAGTCGATCGTCGGCCCTGATTGCCGGGTATAGACAGACGGAAGAACCCATGAACAGGACGTCTGGATTTTCCCGAGAGGCAATAATTTTCGGAAGCTTCGATACGAGGACGTTTTGACGAGCACCGGTCAGCCCTGTCCAGTAGAGTTTGTCTAGCGGGTCGATGAAGACTATCAACGAGTTGATTGCGACGATGAGAAGCACCGCCAGGATAGTCGTGCTCGAAAATGAGGTTGCAATCGGGGATCGCGGCCTGGAATTTTCGTCGGAATGATCCGACGACTTAGAATGTTTTTCTTGTGTTGCTGTTGCTACCATATCTGGTGCACCTGAACAGTTTCATCGCGGAGGTCAATGTTCGACCCAGATACCGCTTTGGACCTGGCCATTGTATAGACTGGTCGCGATTAGAGCATTGGTTGTCATTAATCCAGTCGCGGACCGAGTGGAGAGCTGCGAGTAGCCACTCTTCGGGAAAAGGCGGATTGTTTAGAATTGTTTCACCTGCGGCTATTTTTGTGCGCTCTTCGCCCTTCTACCCTTCTTACGTTTGACCTTTTTGTCTGCAACCGGAGGTGGGTTTGGGATCTGGATTGTCGTGGTTGTCGCTGCGGGTGTCGGTGCTGGCGATACTATTTCTACTGGCGGCGAGTCATCGTCATCGTCGGCTTCGTCTGATGGAAAGATTTTGTCGTGATTCACAGCAAAATAGACGATAAGACTAAGACCAAGAGTAGCAGCGAGACTCGCCAGGCGAATCAACTGTCTCTTAGACTGTCGGTACTCTTCCTGATGGCTTCTCAGCAGTTGTTCTCCAGTGCTCTTTTGCTGCTGAAATGAGCCAGACTGAATTCCGGCGCAATTAGGGTTGTCTTCGTCGTAAGAAGCTAGTTTGCCCGACGATAGGCTCGATTGCATTGAACTCGTGCGATTGATGTTGCGTACCTGATCAAGTTCTTGAATGGACAGTGCATAATTTATCTCTTCCGATGGGTTGCATGTGCTGTCAGTCAGAAGATCCGCTGGTATCCGCGTCACCGGCAAATCGTCCTGCACAGCTTCGTACCAGTATTCGAACGCCGCCCTGAATTGAGCGGCTGTTTGCCAGCGTTCTGCTTGATCTGTTGCCAGCGCTTTTTGAACGATTTCATTCAGCAGTTCGATATGACTGATGTGGGGAACCGAATCGCACATCGACTCTGGTACTACATGTGGTGTGCAGTGTTGAACCATGATGTCGCGTACTGAGCCCTTATAATAGGGAGGTCTCCCTGTGATAATTTCGTATGCCACCACCCCCAGTGAATAGAGATCAGAGCGTGCGGTGAGAGTTTTTCCGGCGCATTGTTCGGGGCTCATGTACATAGGCGAGCCTATCGCTTTGCCTGAGAAGGTTATTCGTTGTTCGCCTTCCATTCTTGCGATGCCGAAGTCCAGGATTTTGACGACAATTGCGTCGTTTTCATCTTCTTTAACGAGTACGACATTGCTCGTCTTCAGATCGCGATGGATGACTCCATTATTGTGAGCATAAGCCAGGGCATCCAACGATTGAATCATGATTGTGGCAATGTGGTCGATTCCATCAATTCGCTTGATAGATCTTGTGATGTCCAAAAGATTGAGACCCTTGATCCGCTCCATCACCAGAAAAAACTGACCGGAGTTCGTGGCAATGAACTCCATATACTGCACGATGTTTTTGTGTGTCAATCGAGAGTGACTTCGAATCTCGCGCCCGAATCTCATGATGTCTTCGGCGGAGTTGACTTTGATTCTCTTCATCGCAACTAATCGATCGGAGGGCAGGTGGTGTGCAAGATAAACGACTGCCATACCACCGCGGCCCAGCACCTCTAATATTTCATAACTCCCCTCTATGACAGTTCCCATGAGGGGATCCTCTACCTCTGGTTTTTCCTCCGGCTCGTATGACCAGACTTCCTCTTCACCTGGACCGGCAATTCTTGGTGAGGTGAAGATTCGAGGTAAAATAGTAAGTTCTTTTGTTAACAGGGCGGACCAGGAACTGCTGTAGTTGCCACTGGTGCGTCGTCCGGCTATTGTCGTCCGTCCGAACTCTCCTTGTAAGATCGGCCTGGTCTGCTCCGCATCCGGCGGGTGATTGCGATCTTCAATGTCTTCGGCTGACATGATTGATGCTGCTTCGACCGGTCGTTCTGGCACTATTTGCACCAAAACAGCGGATTCGAAACCCACAGGAAGTTTTTAGACACGCGATCTTCCCGATGGTGAATTGTGATTGTCGGCTTTTAAACTTGCTGGAAGTGGTAACACAGATGGTGGCGTCTAGACTACTTCTTCCAACGCCTTGATCCTTCCGGATTTGGCTGCTTGAACGAGCATCGCATGATCGCGGTCCACCTGATCGGCATAGTTAAGTGCAAAGTCGGCGACCGCTTCATCGAATTCGGCATTGGTACCAAGATAACCCGAGATAACCGCCGAATCGCCAGAGCGTGCATGCGCGCGGGCTAGCACGGCTCCCATGATTAAGGCCATCTCCGTCATGATCTTGCCGTCCCAGAGCTCCGGCTCCAGCTTGATCTTGGTGTCCCGAAGCTGTCTAATATAGAAATGCTTGCCGTTGTCGCCGAACTCGGTCCAGCCCAGAAAGATATCGCTTGCCGACTGGATGATTCGCTGACCTTCGACGACTCGTTGACCCCTGTTCTCGAAGGCGCTTGCTCCGGCATAGGGCTCCAAAACGGATAGGCGTGCTTCTTTCATCTGCAGGAAAAGTGGCTCATCATCAGGTGCGAGCAGTAGCAGTACCAGACATGTCGTACCGACACTACCAATTCCGACCACCTTGATGGCACAATCCACAAACTTATAGCGGTTGAACAAACGGCGCTTGTCTTCTTGCAAGGTCAGTTTGTATCTCTCGAGCGCATGTTCGACTGAGTTCTTGAAATTAGATCCATCCGTATCTTCAACGTGATAGATAGTCGGAGGGCTATCCTTAATAGTGTAATTTCCGTGGCTTCCGGTCTCGACCAGCTTCGGGAAGTAGTATTCGCTATTCCTCTTCTGAGCTTTACTGAGCTGCTGTTCTCGTCGTACTTTGAGGTCGGGACTGGTCGTCGCTGCAATTACATGTTGCCAATCGATGCGGTCATACCAAATATCGAGAATGCTCATTCGCGCGTACTCAGCCATTTTTTCTCGATATGCGCTGCAGACCGCGCGAGTCGCGGCGGCCGCGAATTTGGGTTTTAACCCATTTTCTCTGGCTGCCAAGACGAAGCTCACCGTCAACCGCTTCAGATCCCACTCCCAGGTTGCTGGAAGGGTCTCGTCAAAGTCGTTGATATCAAAGCTGAGATTACGCTCCGGTGTGGCAAACGCCCCGAAGTTGAGTAGATGACAGTCTCCGCAGGTCTGAACATACACTTTCGTCGAAGGGGTATGCTCCAAATCGGCAGCCATAAGCGCTGCTGCTCCCCGAAAGAATGTGAAAGGCGACGCCATCATGCGTCCCCAGCGAATTGGCGTTAATTCGCTGATTCGTCCCTCGTTCGACTCTTCGAGAAGCTCAATGGGGTCCCTTCTGTTGGCAGGAGCCTTCCAGCCGGCATGGCTCGCCCGCGTAATCGAAGCTCGCAAGGTCTTGCCTCGGTCTTTTCGGTCATCACGCGGCGTGATCGTGGCATCATGCAACAGGGCTGATTGCTTCTTCGAAAAATCTTCTTGGGACAATTTCCACCTCCGGTCGACGCCAGGTCCCCTTTTAGACCGTTCGAGCTCAATGCTCGAACGTCCCTTAGATTTAATACCCAAGGAGTTACCTAAGCACACTGAGTTTTTACCTGAGGCGGAATAGAACTTCAAGTTTGGTAGCCAATCGCGTTTTTTCTCAACATTTTTGATTGATGAGATGCTCGCCAAGCGTCCATAACTCTCGACTGGAAGTCGTGGCTTTCAACCGACCAAATGATTTAGAGCCGCACGTGGCGGCTCTAAACT
>JAIERK010000253.1 GCA_019746975.1 Candidatus Obscuribacterales bacterium | reverse complement strand
GGTGTCATAGCGGCTCCTTTCTAGTTTATAAGCCGCTTGGCTTACCGTATGACACAAAATATTTTACAGTCTCATTTGTCTACTCAGTCCAGGTCATCCCAGAGCGCTCTAAGCAACTTTTCCGGGTCCACAGTTCTCTTTGGTGGTTCTAATTTTCTCGCGTTTGCTTCGGCGATCGATCGGCCCACAGCTTCAGCAGCTAATCCTGCCACACGTGCTTCTACTTCCATGATGTGATTACTGTACCCCTTGTGGTAACCTTCATGACGATCCATCCAGGGTTTCACAGTTTCTCCCAGATGTTTCTTGAGGGTGTCCAGCTCGTTATCAGTCCAGGATTGTTTGCCCATCATATCTCTGACCTCTTTCTTTGCATCGGCATCGGGATGGTGTCGCATCGTGGAATTAATTTCGTGCCTGAGGTCTGGGTTGGCCAAGTTGGCGCGTAGTCTGTCGTTGCCAAGCCCACTTAGTGTTTTTGCCAATTCGGCATGCTGTTTGGCCCAATGTGATGCACCGCCTGCGAAATTGGGTGCATCTGAAGGTGACAAGACCGAAAGTAAATGATCTGCACGCTTTACTTGTTCCGGGCTAAGTGGTTTGCCATCTTTTATCGAGGCCTCGACATGCTCTCGGTTCAGAACACTCGGTTCTGTGGAAGATCTAGGCATCATGACGTTGTTGTTGTAATACTCCATGATCTTATCTGGCTTTCCTCGGTCGCCTGGTGGCAGAAGCTCATTGATCCGTCTTGTCAAAAGGGTGACCTGTTCGTGGTGCGTAAGTTCGTGTGCCAAGATATTGGTGAGCTTGTCTTTGTCGTTCACAAGATTTTGGTCGACATAGATCTTGCCGCCCTTGTAGCCACCGGCTGAGTATTTGCCGTCTGTTAACTCAAGCGTGATTGGCGGCAATCCAAGGTGTTTAGTTGCGATTTCGTTTAAAGCATCCTGAGCCGCTTTCAATCGATCCGGCATGCCTTTGTTGTGCTCAGCTTCAATCGCCGCCCTGTCCTCTGGTTTTACACCCTTCAGCTTTTCGTCGAGCGGTGGACCCAGCGCTTTTTCGAGCCCTTTTGCAAGTGGCTTCATCACCTCGTCTCTGATGATCGCCGGTCCTTGAATTCCGTGCTTTTTCAACAAGTCGTTCAGTCTTTCGTAATCGGACTTGGGTGTTTCCGCGCCTTCTTTTCCACCTTTTGGTTTAAGATCCTTCTCTCCAGTGAGCGGAAGCGCCCCATGTCTTGTGTCGAATTCGTGGTTGATACTCCTTCCACCAGGTCGACCCGGAGGGGTCGAATGCCCTTCTTTTGTGTCGCGTTTGTCGACAAGGGTCATCGGTTGAACGGCTTTGCCTGCACCGACCGGAGTGACTTCCCAGACCTTTGGATTTGATTCTGAAGGCTTTACGATAAAGCCTTCTTTCTGCATGTGCTTCATGAAGTCTGCTCTGCTGGCGCCTGGTTTCAAATCGTAGGTCATTTCGTGCTTGACCCCATTCATACGGGCGCCTCTGAGAAGACCGGCTCCAATAGCCAGCGATGTGGTCAGTCCCATGTCAACCATTTGATCGGCGGTCCAGCCTGACTTGCCGCTCATCAAAGATTTTCCGAAGTCGTCTTTCAATGCCCCCGACCCTAAGATGTGAGCTCCGGCAAATATAGATGTATGACCAAGCTCGGTCATAAAGTTGCTGCCGAACTCTTTAGCTAGCGATTTCGCTCCGGATGCAATTCCCGGGTTCATCAGTCGTTCGGATTTGCGTGCCAGGTGCCCGAGGTTAGGACTTTTTTCGATCTGACTGGCGAGGGACTTCATGATAGCTTCCCTCGAGCCGCCCCGCAGGACGCTGCTGGCTGCAAATCCTGTTCCGACGTTTGCAAGTGTGTCCAGAGCAAGTTCTGCCGCTGTGTGACCCAGGACTTTGCCAAGCTCCTTCCAGTTGTCGCCTTCCGAGCGCCTGCTGCTCATTCTGTACCAATTGCCTATGTCTGAGCCTTTGTCGCCTCTCGGTCCCAGATCGGTGTGATACTTCTGATTGAGTTGGAATAGCGCTTCTCGTGCGCCCTGGCTTCCTACGAGTGCGCCTACCGAAGTCAGTGCGGCACCCATAAGAGGGGTGGCACCGCCGAAGGTGGCAACCGTCGCTGCGGTGGCTGCCATTGCTCCGACAGTCGCAGCGATGACTGGACCGTTCTCCTTCATCCAATTGCTGTAGGTCGATGACCTCAACGTACCGTCGAAAGCGGCGTTGACCATGTTACGAACGTCTTTGTACGAGTCCTTGTACATGATACCGCCGGTGGGGCTCCTCATCGGGCTGCCGTCTTTGTTTTTCAACATGCCGCCGTAGCGCGCTTCATCGTGGCCATTGAACATGTCATGGATGCTCTTGAGTCCGTTGAGCCTGTTGTTGAGCTGTCTGTAGGCTTGATTGTTTGGATCGTTTCCGCCGTTCTCATCCATTTTTGCCTTGGCTTTTTCCATGGCGTCTATGCGATCGCGCAGACCTTTGATGTCTTCACTGGTGACCGATTTCATTACCTCGTCGATCTTGCCGGCGCTGTCCTTGGCTCCCTTCACGAAAGCATCGTACGGAGTTCCTGTCATTCCAGCTTCGAATAGTTTTGACAACTGTTGCAACGGCGCGGCGATCTCGCTTGCTTTCCCCGTCATCTTTTTGACGAGCGGATCGTTATCGAGGGTTTTCATCGCATTCCTCACGAAGAGTTCGCGCACGCCAGCGTCGGAGATGGTTCTCTGATTGATCTGGGCGAGCCCACGGGCTTCTGGTGTGGGTTTGTCTTTCGAATGAGTGATTCCGGGCTGGGAAACATCCACTTCACGCAATCCGAGTGCTGATTGGAATCGCCTCATGTCTTCGGATGCACCGTCGTTTGGATTTACACCTTTGGAGTAGTCCGGCAATCGGCCCCAGGATGACTCACCCTTGTCTTTGGCTCTTCCGAGGATTCCCTGATCGCTGCCGGTTGCATTGAGTGCACCGGCACCGATACCATACTTGTTGTAGAGATTCATCGCCAGACAGTCGGCACCAGAAGTCTTTCCATCACTCAAGAAGCGTTTATAGGTCTCCACGTCTCTGACAATGTTCAAGTGCGTTGAGCGTTGACCGGATACTCCGGCATTCTCTTTGCCCTTGTCGATATCTCTGGAGAGCTGCTCGATGCCCTTCAAAAGCTCGGTTTGTTGTCTGGCCAGCTTGCTGTCGACGCCGTCGGATCTAATTCTTTCCCTCAGTCTGCTCGCCGCTTCTTCGACGCCAGGGACAAGGCCGCCTGTGCCGACGAAGGCGGCAAGGCGAAGAATGTCGCCGGCAGTTGATGTCTCAGGACCGCTCTTTGTAATTCTTGCGAGCTCATTCAGTTTATTCATGCGCTCTTCCTGCAAATTGGTAAGCGCCGTGCGATCGTCGTGAGCTTTTTGGGACGCTTCTGACGTCATTCTGTCCAGACCGTTCGGCAGGTTCCGGTCGATTAAAGCGGCCTGCGGAGAGTCTTGAAGGACGCCGTTGACCATCATGCCGACTAGATTGAGCTCTCTGGGTGTCTGCTCCTGGATCGTGCCGGGCTTATTGGCGCCAGGCTTGTCCCAGCCCATTAGGGTGGCACGATCGGGCGGGGAGAGCGCTTCCACAATGCGTGAGTGATGCAGAACGCGACGAAGCGCTTCATCACCGCTTTCGCCTGGTTTGCCGTAATTCCTTCTGATTGCCGCCGCGTACTCTTTGATCCGAGACGAGTCTGTTCCGACCTCGGCAAGCATCTGCTCGGCGCTTGCCGGCATGCCCATCGAACGCGTCAGCTTGCCCAGTTTGCCTATCATCTCGGGATCTTTGATTTTGCCGTCGGCGTATAGCTTCGAGATCGCGTCCTGATCCTTCGATGACAACTGTTTTTCCGGCTTGATGCCGGCGTTCATCATGTCTATTGCAGCCTTCCTCGTCTCATTGCTGTCCGAGCTCTTCAAGGCCGAAAGGGCGACATCGCCTGCCATTGTCTTCAGATTCTTTCTGTCTGTGTCTGACAGATTGAGCTCCCTGGAGACCGGTCGATCGGATGCTACTCCTACGCCGGATGCGATACTCTGAAGGTCTCGGGCGGACAGCTGGCCAGCCACCATTGGTAGTGCCTGCATGGCAGCATAGAGGTCTCCTTTGGTTGCGACCCCGCCGTGATGTGCTCTACCGCTTGCAATAACAGAGGTCAAGTTAGAGGCGAGCTCTTTTTGGAACGGTTGAGAGAGACTGCCGCCATTCCTCTCGAGGGCGCCGAGTACCTCGGGGTTGGTCAGGTGTTTCCCTACGAGGTTGGCGTCTTTAGCTGTCAGATGCGGGGCCATGCGCAGCAAGTTTTCAGCTGATGCTTTCGAATTTGGATGACCTATAGTTTTATTGGCGTCGTCGAACTCTTTGCGGGCAAGCTCGAGTGCTCCGTCCACCGCTTTTCTGTCGTTGGGATTGGTCAAATCGGCCGGTATGGCGGCCGCTGCTTTGGTTAGCGTTTCCATATAGTTCGGGCTGCCTGTTCCTTTTGGATCGCTGTCGCGGAGCTTGTTGGCGTCAATCAGGGAGTTGGTAATTGTCGATGCCAGCTCCGGCTTTTTCGCGGCCGTTTCTGTGAGGTGTTGCTTGGCCCAGCTCGAGTAGTCTAATGTGGTACCGCCTTCTCTCCTGTCTGCGATGCCTGTTGTCAAGCCCGCGAGCGTCTTGATTGCAGCCGGGTTACCTTGAGCGGCCATCTCCGCCAGCCTGCCGGATACATCTTTGAACGCATCCGTCTTTCCGCTTTTGAGCAGGAGGTCCGAGAGGCTCTTGGTGCCTTCTCCGTCCTTACGCATAGCCTCGACGATGCCTTGCATGACCTGTTTTGCAGCCGGTCCGCTCAATCCTTTCTCGAGCATCCGGGTCAGGTTGTCGGTCGGCTCCGGATTTGGTCTTGATAGTCTCGTGGCAATTGCTTCAGCGGTCTTCGCATCCATCTTGTTTGAATCGATACTGGCAAGGGCCTTATCGTCCAGTGGAGTACTTGCATCCGTCTTCGTCTCAGACGGTGGCGTCGGATTTGGTGTGTCAAGATTGAGACCTGGAGTCGTGAGACTTGTGAACATTCTCGTATCTTTCTCATCGCCGGATGAAAGACCTCTTGTCGGATCTGTCTCATCACCGGGAGGCTTGCCTCCCGCCGTATCCGTTTCGTCGTCCGCTCCAGTTGCCGCCGGTTGATCCGTGGGGCGACGAAGGCTTGGTATCGCCGGGTGACCTCCCTCCATGCCCGCGGGCGGCGGGTCCTGCTGTCCGCCTTCCGGATTTGCGTCCGGTGTTGGACCGGAGGCCTTGCCACCGCCTGAGGTATCGCCCATGGGCTGACCGTCTTTGTCGTAGGTGAACTTTCTTCCTTGAAATTCAACTTGTTTAGTGCCGTCAGGCAGTTCTTTCACCTGGGCGCCACCAGCCAGTTTGTAGCTCAGACTCTTGTCGGAATTGAGCTTCACATCTTCGACTGTGGCAGCGATTTCGCCGTTAGGACCGGTGACTGACCATTGATTAGAGTCTCCCATTCGCGAAAAAGTTCGTCCATCGAAGGTCGACATCTCCTTTCCCGGTTCGGTTTCCTTTGCCGCGTAGCTGTTCTTTTCGCCGTTCTCTCTCGACAGTGAGGTTGGTGTAGTATCGCGGCTCTTGTTTAATTCGGTTTGGAATGAGTTTGTCGTTTCCGGCGGCGGTTCGTACCGTCGCGGTGGTGGCTCGACATTGTTTTCAGGTTGAGCTGCGTTGTCCGCCATTGTTCCTCTCAACTAACAAAGAGATTCTTATAGAAGCCCTTTGCTCAGCCTGATGAACCAATTGTTTGTTCCAGTCGAGGCTTGATCGTCAGTGAGAGCTACATCTGGTAGCAAGATTTTCTTTGGCGTTGCCGTCAGTTCGTCGCTATCTTTTGTTGACTCTGCTTTTGATGCAATCTTTAATTTGTCGAACACTTTCGATACTAAAACGGAATCGGAAAACTCAACGAGAGCTGGTACCTCGAGTACAGCATCCTTCTCGTTCGCCGGTTTTAACTGTTGTTGTGTGTTGCCTGTGAAATGCATGAATGACAAGCTGCCCCGGTCTATTAACCACGAGCAACTCTAGAGGGCAATAGTTGAAAAATTGCTGACGTCCTTTTGCTATTGAAAGATAGATTCGCCATGGGCTCGGATGACTGGACCATTTCATTTGAGTCATGCTGCCCTTTGCTGAATCGCAGCGTTTTATGAGAGGAGAAATGGCTAGATTGATATCGAGTTCGACTTCGCGTTTTAGACGCTCGGTTTTTTTCTGGTCATATTCACAATTCGGAAGGTTGCAACTGCTCCGTCTGGTTCGCAACTATTTGCCGAATTGTTGTACTTGGTGCGTCATCCGTTGCTTCGTGAGTTGCAACCAACAATACAGTTTCTTTAAGTGATAACAACACCGAAAAAACTATCTGTGCAATGAGGTGATGATGAAACAAGCCAGACCGACGGAAAGACCGATGATTACAACGACAGCAATAATTATTCCGATCACAGGTGAGAGTTTCTTTCTGGATGTCTCAGGTCCTTTCTTGTTGGCGGAATCTTTGCTAGGTGTGGTGCGACCGGTCAGGCTGTCGAGAGCCTTGGATTCGATCGTGTTGAATATTGAACGCCCCTTATTTTTTGCGGATGGTACCTGTTTCTCTTCGGAATAGTGAAATGGTGACGGTAAGTCCTTCGAGCCGGCGGTAGCAGCGCGCCACCAAATCTCCAGTTCCATTTTGAACTGATCGACGGTTTGTGTGCGCTTGTCGGCCTCCGAGATAAGGACATTTGAGAGAGCCGACTGGAGCTGAACTAGCGCAGGCAGATCGGGGCGATGTTTCGCTATAGGAGTCGGTTTTACATTTGGATCGCAGTGCGCTTCCATCATTTGGACCGGCGTTTCTGGCTCGAAAGGTAATTGACCGGTCACCATTTCGTAGGCTACGACCGCGAGGGAGTAAAGATCGGAGCGGTGATCGAGGTCCATACCCATGCATTGTTCAGGACTCATATAGGCAGGAGAGCCGAGCACCACACCTGTTTTCGTCAGGCGCTGCAGATCCTCTTGAATCTTCGCCACGCCGAAGTCCAACACTTTTACTTTGACTCGACCGTCTTGATGCGTAAGTATGATGTTCTCCGGCTTCACGTCGCGGTGAATGACGCCTTTCTCATGCGCGTATTCGAGCGCTTCGCATATCTGGCTCAAAATGTTGGCGATGTCGGTGGGGTTATTGAATCGCCCCTTCGTATCGATATGGTCTTCCAGGCTCATGCCTTGAAGCAGCTCCATGATGAAATACGATCTGCCATGCGGAGTGGTGATGCACTCAATAGCCTCGACAATATTTTCGTGTTTGAGCCGGCTGTGAATTTTGACTTCGCGTGCGAATCGCTCCGCGAGAGTCGGGTCGACGAATTTCAGCGTCTTGATTGCGACCAATCTGCCGGTCGAACTTTGTTTGGCTTTGAATACACTGGCCATCGCCCCTTCGCCGATTTTATTGATGATGACATAGTTGTTGCCGATGAGCTGTCCGGCAACCGGCTCCTGGTGAGCCATGGCAATGGCGATCTTCTCGTCTTCTTCATCCAGATCGGCGAAGGACACGAAGAGCCTTGGTGATGCAAATTCAGAGTTTTCAAATTGATCAGTCATAAACTGACTCAGATTTTGAGCGAAAAAAAGGTGGCAATAGTATTGTGCCCGCCTTAACGATTGTAAGCAACAACAGGGTTAAACAATCGAGGATGCAAAGCGGTCAAAGCCGAACATTGCAACTGGTCTTGATGTTGTACCGGATGTTGCCAGGTCCACAAGGATCTTGCCGACGACCGGAATGAATTTAAATCCATGACCGGAAAAGCCAGCGGCTACGACCACGTTGTTGCAACCAGGCAGAAGGTCGATCACGAAATGAGTGTCCGGCGTATTCGCGTAGAGGCATGTTGCCGAATTCGTGATTGGACCTGAGAGGTCCGGAATTAGTTTTCGGACTCTTGATTGAAGCGTCTCCAGTTTATCGGAATCTGGCGTCATGGAGCGCGTTGAGGCGGTTGTTATTTTGCCGGCGCGATGCTCTCCGACTTTGATACCCAGCTCGTTGTAATTCGGAAAGCCGTATAAGTCGAGTTCGCCGGGCGGTAGGTATGTGAAAAAAACGGGAAAACGGTTTTCTTGAAATTCCTCTTTGTTTTGCGGCGTGAAGAACGCGTATTGCTCCAGTGTAACCGTCAAAGGCAGGTTAAAACCGATACTTTCGAGAAGCGGACCGGCCCACGGTCCAGCCGTCAGGATGAGTTTCTTAACTCGCCAACTCTGAGATTGCGACGTTATCTCAACGCAGTCATCTAGTATTTTGATCGACTCGATAGTGGTATTGGATTTGATGGCGGCTCCGTTATCTTCCGCCAACTTTAGAAATGCGGGAACGCTCACGTCCGGCGTGACGTACCCGCCGTCTTTTTGGAAAAGTCCTCGGGTAGTGGAATTGACTTCGAATTGTGGGAAGCGTTTTCTCAACTCGACATGATCGAGCACCTCGAACGGGACGCCTTCATGGGTCATGCAACGGATACAATCATCGAAGTCTGTATTGCCGGGATGACCCAGATCCAGCCCGCCTGTGTGATGCACGAGAGTGCGTTTGAGCTCTTTTTCGGCTTCGTACCAGAGCTTGTATGTTTCCTTAGCCAGTTTCACGTAATCCAGGTGCTCGTACGAATAGCGGATGATTCGATTCTCGCCATGCGAGGCGCCGCGATTGTGACCGATGTCGAATTGCTCGATGACGATCACGGAATTCTTTTCTCTGGCGAGATAGTATGCGGTCGTGCTTCCCATCCCGCCACCACCAACGATGGCGAACTCGAAATCAGTATTCATCTTGACTCCAATCGATCATTTCGCGACCGGCGGATTGCCTCGTTCAATGCCATGGTGACTCGAGCAGGCAGGCTACTCCTTGATGCTCATCGATTCTTTGCTGAAAGGGTGTTGCTTTCCTTCTTCAATGCCGCGTTTGAAGCCTTTGGCGCTGCCGCACACCAAACCCGAACCGATTCCGAATGGTAGAGCAGTCAAGAAAGCGAAACCGTTGCCGATCAGGTCGCCGTGTTGCTCCACGCCTATTCCATCGATCATGCTGTTTCGCATTTTCGTCGTATATCTTCCGGTATCACGAGCGATGGCAACAGGAACGCCGACCATGACACCGCATGCAACACCAGCGGCTGTCGTCGGAACGGAAATTATTTTCGAGAGGACCCCAGACTTTGCGGGCGGGCTATCCTGGATTGAGCTTTTCTCTGCCTTCATCATGGTTGTGGCGTAGTGTGGCCGGGACTTTTCCTCTGTCGAAGCGGAAGAATCCTTGGCGATGGCAGAGGTTGCGCCGGCGACAAGCATAGTGACCGCACACACGTAAATTTTCAGACTCTTCATTTGGATCGCTCGCAACAGAAGGTGAAAACCAAACGGCTATTGTACCAGCGAGCGGCTGATTTATCTTGCTTGTTGAAAGGTGAGTTGTGCTGGCTCTAACCAATCGCCGCCTTGACCTTGGCTCCGAAGTGATCTGTAAGGCGTTTTAACGTTGGTGAAATATCATCTTTCTCGATCACTGCGTCGATGAGGAAGAGCGAATCACTATTCTGAGCGTCGGCGAGAGCCTTTTGGAATTCGTCACGAGTGGTGGCTTGCACGCCCTTGCCGCCGACCGCTTTTGCCAGTCCGGCATAATCCCATCTGGCCAGATCATAATAATCGCGATCCTTGTCGATGAAGCGAAGCATGGCGTAGCTGGCGTTGTTGAACACGATTACGATCGGATTGAGACCGAGCTTGCAGGCTGTGCTGATCTCCATCCCCGTCATCTGGAAGCCGCCGTCGCCGACGAGAATAACCGATCTTCTACGGGGCTCGGCGACTTGCGCTCCGATACCTGCCGGCACGCCAAAGCCCATGCTGGAGTAGTATCCAGGAGCGATGAAGATATCGGTTTTTAAACTCAGTCCTGCGTATAGACAGTCGCCGACGTCCGAGACAACGGAGTAATTCTGATTGAGCATTTCGTTGAGGTCTTCGATCATGGCTGCCACTGTCAGGTTTTTCTTACCTTTCGGCGGTGCCAGATTCTCCGGCTCAATGTCTGGTATGGAAAAACGCAGTGCCGGCTTGACTTTACTGGTCAGTTTATCGCTGAGCTCGTCGACAAAATCACTCAGTGACACACCGGAATAGTTGTGGTAGCCGACGTTTATCTCACGGGCGGTAGCCTGAACCAGGTACTCTTGCGGAAGGCGTGCCGTGTACCCAGCAGTCTCCATCTCGGTAAGCACGGTCCCTAGGGAGAGAATGAGGTCGGAATCTTCGACATACTCTTTCAATTTCGGATTGCCGAACTGACCGAAATAGATGCCTATGAAATTCGGATGGCTTTCGGGAAAGGAGGCTTTGCCGAGGATAGAGGTGACAACCGGCAGATTCAGCGCCTGTACCAGAGCGACAACTTTGTCTTTTAGCCCGAATCGACGGACTTCCACACCTGCGAGAACTACTGGTCTTTTGGCTGACTTCAGTCGCTCGATTACCTCGCTCACCACCTCACTCAATGCTTGAGCCGAATGCTCCGTGTCGGCTGGCTGTCTGGGGCTCGTCGGTATCTCCTGATTGACCATATCTCTAGGTATTTCGATATAGCCCGGTCGGGACTGCGATATCGTCGTGTCGAAAACTCTGTCAATCTCGCCCTGGGCGGTGCTTGGATTGCTCAGGAGCGCCTGCGATTCCGTCACTTCTTTGAATACATTGTATTGAGTGTCGAAAGTCTTCACGCAGTGATGAAGCTGCGGCTTCTGGCTTCTGTAGCGCGTCTCTGGAGAACCGCTTATGACAAGAACCGGCGATTCTTCGGCGTACGCCAGACCGATTGGATTAATCATATTCAGGCCGCCTGCGCCATACGTGACTAGGGCCACACCCAGACCTCTAAGTCTGGCATAGGCATCTGCGGCGAACCCGACGGAAGGCTCGTGAGTCATGACCACTGTCTTGAGCTCAGCTCTCTCTTGGGCTGCATAAATCGGCAAAACGAAATCGCCGGGAATCCCAAACGTGCAATCGACCCCGTGCTCTTTAATTCGATTAAATAGGTAATCCGCCAGCTTGCTTTTCGACATCACATCCACCGAATTGGTTCCAACGCTGATAATCTTGATGTTGTACCTTTTTTCACCCTAGTATTTCTATCCTGATAACGTGGGTTTTAGCTGTTGAAGGCAGAAGTAGAGAAAAAATCGCATGTCCAAAAGCAAACGAAAGCTAAAGAAATCCTCGCCGCAGCCCAGCCCATCACAGTCTTCGCTCAGGTCTGGTGAAAAGCTTCCGTATGTAAATCCGGATGAACCGCACAGCTATCAGCGTTCTAATTGGAAGCATTTCATCCGATATCCGGCCGTTTGCATGCTTGGTTTATTAAATGTGGCATTGGTAATGAGTTTTCTCGAACGATTACCTAAGCACCAGACAATGGATCCGTTTAAAGAAGGGTTTTTCTTCCTCTTCGTTCTTTTCATTGATCTATTTTGGCTAGTGCCGATGATCCTTGAAGTCAACAAAGTCCAGACCGATTCAAAAGGAGTGCGAGTTAGCACGCTATTCTGGAAAAGCCAATTTTCATGGGACAAGATTTTGAGGTTCGAGCAACCTCGATTCTTGAAGTTTGCGGTGGTGCGGACCGCCAGATGTTTTTATTTGATTAATAAGTATGATTTGAAACCGTATTACGAGTTGGCAGCAATAATCGAAGCGAAGATGCCTTCGGAGATAGAGGATTCGGATTCTTGAGGATCTATACTTCCATATGCGAGGAATCCGCTTCAGGGCGTGAGCGAGGAAGGAATGACTACGACTATGACCAAGACCAAGCGTAAATTGAGAGTGTTGATCGGCAAACCTGGTCTGGACGGCCACGATCGCGGCGCCAAGGTAATTGCCCGTGCGCTCAGGGACGCTGGTATGGAGGTTGTGTACACGGGGCTCCATCGCTCGCCTGACGAGATCGTGGAGACGGCTATTCAGGAAGACGTCGATGCCATAGGGTTATCGATCCTGTCGGGCGCGCACATGACGCTTCTGCCCAAGGTTGTCGAGATTCTCAGAAGCAAAGGGGCTGGCGATATAGTCGTCTTCGGTGGCGGAGTCATTCCGGATGAAGACCGGCAGAATCTGCTGAAACAGGGCATCCGCGAAATCATTGTCCCGGGCGGCGGCACTCAGCGAACCATTGACTTCTTGAAAGCCGAGTTCCCTGACCGTTTCAATTAATTGTTTCTCAGACTATCTATTTTTGGTACTGACCACCTAGTCCATGGGCATAACCAAAGTGGAGCACCAAGCTCCAAGATTAATTTTTCTGGCTTATATTAAAAAACTGGAAAGATCTCTTGAAAGCTTGCTATACTTCCGAAGTAATCTGCGATTTCGCCATCTTGAGAGGCCCATACGATTCTAATGAATCCATTTGAAAACTTCAAAGATGAGAGTCAATCCGGACCAGAGCCCCTGTCCTTTAGAGAGGGTCTGCTCGAAGCTGCGAAGCTTTGCTTCGATAGCTGGAAGCTAGATCGCTCAGAAGCTGTGAAGATGTCTTCCAACTGCTTCAGAGGGCGTGGCTGGGACGATGATGCGTGCAGCGTCTACGACAACGTAGTCTGATTTAGCCCGCGTCTTGACCAAATATTATGAGTGAGGGTTCCAAGGAGCCCTTTTCGCGTTGGCATCGTTGGTTTGTATCGCTTGGTCGAATCTGTCGTACAATTATGCGTGCAGGCCGTTCTGCATTGCTCACCTTAGTAGTGTTCGCATCTCTTGAATACGACAACAAAACCTCCTTCCGCAGCGTATCGAAAAGGCGATGTTGTGCTCGTCTCCTTTCCATACACCACAGATGATGGTCAAACCCAGACCAAGAGGCGTCCTGCTGTCCTGATTTCTAATGACTACAATAACGCCCGTCTGGACGATGTCCTGCTTGGCCTCCGCCGACAACCCGACCGTCCGCGCCGCA
>JAIERK010000027.1 GCA_019746975.1 Candidatus Obscuribacterales bacterium | reverse complement strand
GGTGTCATAGCGGCTCCTTTCTAGTTTATAAGCCGCTTGGCTTACCGTATGACACAAAATATTTTACAGTCTCGATTTTTTTAACAGCTTTGAAAACCAGCCAGGTTTCTTTGTTTCAACATTCGTTCTTGCCAAGTCGGTAATTCTTCCATTCTCATTTACTATTGGCCCACTGTAATCTGGATTTTTGCCTTTCGCTTCTAGCATCCACTGGTCACATTCGTCCATTAATTTGACAAGACTGTTTCTGTCATTAGAAATCCAGAATTCACCTTCATCCCGAACCGAAAAGTTATCAAAATAGACTTCTATTTCTCTCAACAAACGTATTGCTTGAATGTGGACAGAAGGTCCGGCGAATTGTGTTTTGCAGTAGTCCTGTAAAAACATCGAGCCGTCAAATTCAAATCCGAACGGTTCACACAGTCCAGGAGGTTGAATGACTACTCCACTCACGTGTCCGGTGTAATCGCAATCTGCGCCATTGACTATCCTCATGAGCGTCTTGTTTTGCGAAATCTCAGCGAAAGCCCACCCATTAATTCGAGCAAAATCTCTGCAAACCTTTAGAACAGGCTCTAAGTTATCTTCGCTTTTGAGTTTGCCTTGATAGTGAATTGTTACTCCCAAACCGCGTCCTCCGACGAGAATCTCCAGTCGCATGATTGCAGTATAACTGGCGGAAGGTTCCACGGATCTTTACGGCTCCCTTCAAGCAGAGTATAAATCGTCGGCTACTGTACTGCAGTTTAGAATTGTATGACCCTCGGTAAAAAAGACGGCTTGCGGGCAGCTCCAAACCAAACGCTCATTAAATCCTCCCAAAACGGGAGAAAATCTATTGTCAAAATCCTCCCATAATGGGAGAATAAGGTACTGATAGAGAATGAAATCCGGTGAAGATCAACCACTGGGGCAGGGCCCGCAAGTTCATCAAACAGAACAAAGAGGCGGAGAAGCCCTTGCGCAACTGGAAAAAGGCTGTGGTTGAGGCTGCCTGGAAGAGCTTCCCAGAGGTGAAAGAGACGTTCAATAGTGCCGACTGGTACGAAGGAGCAATCATCTTTGACATCGGCGGAAACAACTTTAGATTAATCGCTATCTGCCGTTTCGAGCTTGACCGGCTATACATCGACAAGGTTATGTCTCACCAGGAATATGACAAGGGCGCATGGAAGAAACGTTACGACAAGAAGAAAAAATAGCCGAGGTGACCGATGAGATTAGCCTACAAACCCGATAAGAAGTACTTGGATTGCATCAAGAGATTCCCGCTCAAACCGTTGCGATCGGATGAAGAGAACGATCAGGCCGCAGAAATATGCGATGAGCTTTTGGACAACTTTGATTCGTTGACCCCACAAGAGCGAGACTATTTCGAGGTCCTTTCCAAACTGGTTGAAGATTACGAGTCGCAATGGCAAGAAGAAAAGAGCGTCGAACCGCGCGACCTGGTTGTTTTCCTTATGGAGCAAAACAACCTGTCGCAAACCGATCTGATACCGGAATTCGGCAGTTCGTCGCGCGCTTCAGAGTACCTGTCGGGCAAGCGCGACTTGTCGTTGCCGCAAATACTGAAGCTGGCCAAACGGTTTAAACTATCTCCAAGCGCATTCATATGCAAGGAGCCCTGAGCCAGTGAACAAGAAGCTATTAGACGAACTTGCGGCTGATCACGAAAAGTGGGACAAGCATGTGGCCGCCGAAAAGCACACTCGCTTTCTTTCTGACGAAGAGCAGAAGGAAATGGACGACGCCATATTCTCCCCTTGATCAATCACGGTGGGTGTCCCCGCTGTTATCGTATCAACGCCAATAGTTCACTTCAAAGCGATACATTGTTTTGAAATTGAGCAAGTCAGCATCGAAACGCCGACGAACAACATCATCAGGCACATAATGGCCTCCCTGAGCAACACGATCTGCGATGCGCGCGATCGCTTCCTCTGCGTTTGTCAGCTGCGCATGTCCCAAAAGCGCTGAGTAGATAAGGTTTTGCAGCCGCGTGACGTTTCTGCGGTTTGATGACGGCTTTCAAGGTTTTTGAGTAATTTCTTCCTCCCCGTGTCTAGAAGCAACATGTTGGTACTGTATCTGGTGCGTTAGGCGACAGACCGATAATGTTCTATCGCAGTCAATCGATCAAAGGAAGAGAAGGGAAGAGGGCATCCTGCCCGCCCCTCCCTGTAAAACTCGTTAACTTATAAGCACGGCCAGAGTAAATCACAGAGGTTGTGTTTTGTGGGGCTTATTTGTCTATCGAGACCGTCATACTCGAAAGTCGTGACATTCGTTGACATCCTCAACACTCTCAAGCAAACCATTGTCCGTGTAAGTCCGCGTTTGAGCGGTGACCAATCACCGTGGACAAACGGGCCAACGCATCGTAAAGCAACTCAGTGACGCGCTCTGCAGCATCCTCGCGTTTCCGCAGAGTATTGTAGGATACTCCTATTGGAGGCGACCGATATCTGCTACCACATCCGGTGCCAAATGTTTATCCAAAAAAAGACTTTGGTCATCCCAATCATCTTTTGCAGTTGATGTCGATTAACAAGACTGCGCGTGGTAGAGTAGACTCAGCGAGCTCCGTAAATGTCGTGACAAAATCCAATTTACTAGTAGTGATGAGTCTTGTGTCTTCCGCTTCGATGTTAGTGTCGTGCGATACTTTTTCGGTCTCAGATTCTGTGAAGAAGCCATCGCAGTCGGTCGCAGTAAAGAAAAAGATCAAGGAGTTGGATGGAGTTCTCGAAGAATTTACGTTCGAAAAATACAGACCGACATTGGAGCAGGCCCAACAACAATACGTTGTCCACCCTGAGGACGGCATTCGGGGAGTGTTGGAAGGGGCAAGTGCGGCATTCAAGGTTGCGGACTACTATAGTGCGGAGACCCTGGCCGACGAGGTGTTGAAGCACGATGATAAGTGCGCTCTTGCCTATGTGATTCGTGGAAAGGCTCGGTGCAATGCGGTTATTGGCGCTGATGATGCCGCCATTAAAGACCTGGAGAAAGGAATCAAGCTGGGTGATAACGATTCAAGGACTTATGCGTATTTAGCACGCCTTTATTTTGTGAAGAAGCAAAATAAGAAGGCTCTAGCGGCAATAGATCGGGCAATCGAATTAGAACCGGATCAGAGGGCTCTTTATAAGTCTCGTGCGGCGCTCTGTGTGGCGGTGGGGCAGAAGACAAAAGCGTTATCCGACTATGGAAAAATTTTAGAACTCGATCCTGAGAACTCAGATACTTACTTCATGAGAGCGCAACTGCATGAGACTATGAGCAATAAAGATGCCGCTTTCAATGACTATGCGCAGGTTGTAAAAATTGAGAAGCGCGATGAACCAGTGCCGATCAAAGGCATGGCTTACAAACGTCGGGCGGTTATTCTGAGTGGGCGAGGAGACCATAAAAAGGCTGTCAATGAACTAACGGAGGCTATGGCTTTTGACGACGATGATGATGAGCTCTTTCGACTCAGGGGTCAGGAATATGCAGCGCAGGGGCAGTATCGCAGAGCGGTCTTGGATTACACTCGTGCGATCAGTATGGCACCGGAGTTCGAGCGCGGAGCCTACGAATCGCGCGCTGTCGCCTATGAAAAGATTGGCGAGTTCGGCCTGGCAAAAAAGGACCGCGAAGAAGCCAAGCGTTTGGCTGACAAACCTGCCGAAGAGCACATCGACAAATGAATTGTCTTTCTCCAGCGCCGCGAAGGACGGGAGATTCCCAGACTTAAGTCGCAGTGGACCTTAAATCTCCATGGGCTGTCGGGCCAGTGATGAAACTCCTCTATCCCGTCTGTCAAAGTCAGCGGCGCGCCCCGCCGTGAGACTAGTCTTTACTGCATTTCAGCCTCGACCTGAAGGGCGAGGCTTTACGGTGAATTTGGTAAACTGATAAGGCTCATCTCGGTTCGTGCCCCAAGGCGCTTTGCGTTATTGGGTATAAAAAGCTGACGGACGCAGTAGAAGTAGAATCCACGGAATGGTTCAGTGAGGTTTTTTTGTGAGCAGATTCAGTCGTTTTGCGGGCACCATAGCGCTTGTTTCCATGCTTTCCGGACAAGTTGTTCCGGCCTTTGCTTCTTCGACTCCTGTCTACGAAAAAGAGCTGTCCAGAGGGCTGCGGCAGATTCTCAAAAAGGACTATGAGGGTGCTGTTGCATCATTCACCGAGGTCCTTCGTCAGAACCCGAATGTGTATGAAGCCTACCTGAATCGTGCCGAGGCTCGTGTAGAGATCAAAGATTTCGACGGAGCGCTCGCCGACTACGATCAAGCGATTAAAATCAATCCCAATGTTGTCGAGTCTTATGTAAAACGAGCCGATCTGAATAGCTCGCAAGGCAATCAGCAAGCTGCTATAGCTGACTATACGCAGGCTTTGCGTTTGGACCCCAAAAATGGTCAGGCGCATATGAAGAGAGCTGCCGCTTATAAGCAAAATGGCGATTTTCTCAAAGCGGCCGAAGACTATACCTCGTTTTTGAAGTTCGAACCCAACTCCGTGCCTGCGCGGGAAGATCGCGCCGACTGCCGAATGAGGGCGTTTGATTACGATGGTGCCATCGATGACTATAACTATCTGATCACGAAGTATAAGCAAAAATCGTTTTCCCTTCACTACAACCTCGGCGAGCTGCTCGTCAGGAAGGGCGAGCAAGAAGCTGCGAAAGCGCACTTCAATCAGGTGATCGACTATTACACCAAGACTTTGAGCAAAGGGCGCAAGCCTGCCTGGGACTATATTCGCAGGGGGCGAGCATACTACTATCTTGGTGAAAAAGAGAAAGCCATAAGTGATATCGAGAATGGTGCCAACCAGCTGACCGGTGATGCCGGAGCACAGTTAGAGCTCGGTCACGCCCTGCTTCTCAAAGGGGACAATCCCGGCGCGATTAAGGCCTTCAACGACGCTTTGAAGCTCAACCCAAAGCTCAGCAATGCATACATCGAAAGAGCGAAGGCATACAATTTGCAAGGGGACTTCCTGCTTGCGCGAAAGGATCTCGATGTCGCCCTCGCTAAGGAGAAAAATACCGAAGGTCTGCTTGCAAGAGCGGAGGCGCGTCTCTCGCTGGGTGATGTGCTTGGCGCGACTACCGACACGCAGGACGCGAAGAAGCTCAATCAAAAGAGCCTCGAGGTACGACAAAAAGAGCTCAGCGACCAGTTCGCCGAAAAGGAGAAGAAAGGGGAGAAGGATCTGAGCATGGCTCAGTTGATGGAGCAGCTCGCCCTCCTCGACCTGGTATTGAGTTCTGCAGACAGTGCGGAATCACTGGTTAAAAGAGCAATCGAGATACAGGAGAGAACCCTTTCGCCGACCGATCAGAAGGTAGCGTTCAGCTTGTTGCTTTTGGGGCGCATCTACATGCAGAAGCAGCAGTTGCTCAGGGCAGAAGCGCTTTTCCGCAGCGCGGTCAACCGATTGAAGAGCAATGTGGACGGCTGCCAGAAGTATGCTATTTTTTGTCTCGAGGATTGTGCCCGAGTATTGATTCAGTCTTCCAATCCCGAAGACGCTGGCGCGATATTGTCTGATACGCGCATGGCGAGGGCCGTTTCTGGTTTGACCGAGGGTGCCTTCACGGGAGATTTGTCCAGGCGCGCTGAACAGGCGATCGATGCCTTCAAGCAAAAGAGAAAGTATGATCGGCAGGAAGAGCTTGTTAGAAGAACCGCCGAACGGCCGGCAAGCGATTCGGATAACGAAGAGTCTTCTCCGGTGGTCGAGAACAGGCGAAAAATAGACAAACCGATCAGGGACAAGTGGGCTGTCATTGTCGGTATCGGTAAGTTCAAGGACTCGAAGATCAACCTCAAATACGCGGCTAAAGACGCTCGGGATTTCTATGATTTCTTGATCAAAGAAAAGAGTTTTGCACCGGATCATGTGCAGCTTCTGACGGACAATCTCGCCACCCGGGCGAACATCCTCTCTCTTCTGGGAAGCAAGTGGTTGCCTAGAGTCGCCGAGCCGGATGACCTGGTCGTTATTTATTTTTCCAGCCACGGCAGTCCATCGAGTCTGGATGTAGGTGGTGTCAATTATTTAGTTGCGCACGACACGGATCCCAATGATCTTTACGCAACCGGAATTGCGATGCAGGATCTGGCGCGCATCATCAAGGCGCGTGTGCATTGCGAACGGATAATGCTATTGCTGGACGCGTGCCACAGCGGTGTAGTTGCACCAAGTTCCAAAGGCATGGCGAGAGAAGGCAACGTGGACGTAGACAACATTGTTCAAGGTACGGGACAACTTGTCGTATCGTCGAGCAGTCCGGAGCAGAGATCGTGGGAGTCAACCCGTTACGAAGGCAGTGTATTCACGAAACATCTGATTAACGGCCTCAGGCTGCATGGCAAATTGACCAAACTGGGTGACGCTTTCTCTTATCTCGACGAGGAGACGAAGCGAGAAGTGTTGCGTGATCGCGGCGTACTGCAAAGCCCGGTGATGAAAAGCAAATGGGAGGGGCGAGACCTGATCATAGGCGCGCCACCGTCGGCGCCATCAAAAGGTCTGAGCGACATTGAGTTGCCTGATGCAGGAAGAGCATCAGGTCAGGACGATTCCAAACCTTCGAAGTCACCAAAGGCTAAGGGCGGAGCTTCCAGAGGCGCAAGGTAAAGTCGTCGCTGCCGGTGAGACATTTATCGCCTTGGTTGGTAAATGCAAGGCTCCACATGCCGAAACTCTGCAGTTTGTATGTGTCGAGTTCTTTCGCTCGGTTGAGATCCCACACGCGGATGGTTTTGTCGAGGCTGCCGCTGATTACCTGATCATCCGGCAGGAACTCGGCTCTGACAACCCAGTTGGTGTGCCCGTTGAGACATTTGATCGGTTCGCCGGACTCGATGTCCCACAACCGAACAGTCAGATCGCGGCTAGCCGAGAGCACTTTGCTGCCGTCTTTCGAAACTGTGAGACTCGAGATCTCGCCTTTGTGTCCGATGAACTGTCGTGTCAAAGTCCCGTCACGTAAGTTCCACAAGCTTACTATTTTGTCGCTGCCTCCCGATGCCAACTGATCTCCGTCAGGTGTGAAGGCCAGGCACCTCACAGTGCCAAGCTTACCATTGGTAAGGCGTTTGATCTCTTTGCCGGTCATAGTGTCCCACACTCGAACCGTGCCATCGTATCCGGCTGATGCTATGCGCGATCCACCGTAGTCGAATGCGACGCAAGTGACGATATTCTCGTGACCCTCGAATTTCTTGAGTTCCATTCCGGAATCAAGATCCCAAAGCCGAACTGTTTTGTCGCTCCCTCCAGAGGCAGCGTTATTGCCGGGCGGCGATATGACGACACAGTTGACGTCGTCGTCATGACCCTCAAAGGTGCCTATCTCTTTTCCGGTTTTCAAATTCCAATATCTGATGGTATTGTCGGTGCTACCAGATATGGCGCGCAGTCCATCCGATGAGATGTCGCAAGTTTTGCTCCAACCGGCATGACCGTTGAGTTTCATTACTTCGACCGCTTTTTTTAGACCATCAATTCCGATTGAGAGTCCGCTGCTCGATGCAATTTGAGTCGGAGCCTCGTCTTCCTTAACTTCGTCTGAGGTTTGTTCGGGCTCTCTGGATGAGTTGGTGCTGATAGCGAAATCCATATTCTTTTGGGTCGGCTCAGGCGTGTCGGCTCTGCGCATGCCTTTTGCGTCCCGCGACTTGGGACCTGCCGCGCCCTCGTCAGCGCTTTGATCCGACCGGCTGGACGGCGGTGGTTCCTCGGTTGGAGAGTTGCCGCTACTGGTGTCGCCCGTGGTGGCGTCTCCCAGAGAGAGCATGCGCTGTTCGACTTGCGATGCTTGCGAGGACTTACCCATGGACAAGTAGACCTTTCTCAAGAGTCGCAGGCTTGTGAGTAGTCGGTCGCCATTGGCCGGCAATTTTTCCGCTTCTTTGACCGCGTCGACTAATAGCCTTTCGGCCTTTCCGTACTCTTTATCTTCGTAGAACTTCGTGGCCGTATCGTTGTAGGCATTGTAGATCGACCCCTGCGCCAGACTCGAGTTACCGGTCAGTGCCACCGATACACAGGCGCATAGGAGCCCACGCCATATCAAATTCTTGTCCTTCACCGATCGTCGAAACCCCTGATGATTTGATTGTGGTCGTATTCTTGTGCCGACCAGCTCCTCACTCCGGTATTCCATGGGGCGCCTTGATGACCATTAGCTGCTCTCATCTTGCCCCAGAGCATCCTGGTGTTTTCTTCTGCATCACGGACCGACTGTTGGGATCGCTCTATCGTGCTGGTTGAGCGACCCGACTCCTTGGGCGATGGCCTGCCTGGTTTGCCATTTCGTATGGCTGTGAGCGCATAGTTCCGTAGATTAGCATCTTTCGCGTAGTATGCGACCCAGGCGAATTCCTCGGTCGCCTTCTTCTGGATTCCGAGTCCTTGATGGCATAGCCCTGAGAAGTACATTCTAGATTCGGAGGGCGGAAGCTTGTCCAAAATTGCAAGAGCTTTTTGATACTCATTCTTTCTGTAAAGTGCTTTGGCAGCTTCGATTGGAGTCAACGGCTTGGAAGGTCCTTTGGCGGCAGTGTTGCCGCGCGTGGTTACGCCGATCGGCGCTGCCGAAATTCCGGAGGCTGTGCCGGCAGAAGGTTGTACGGGCTTCTGCGCACCAGGTTCCAGCGCCGGTACTTCTTGGCTGGACTTTGTATCGGCTGCTGCCGACTCTTCAGCACGAGTCGCAGGAGTGAGCACCGTATTTGATGTTATGAAACCTGAGAGGAGGATCGCTCCTAGCAACGTTCGATTGACTGTGTGTTTCATGACAATCCGTCCCGATTTTGTTCTATTCAATGTTCCCATTATAGAGCCGCATTAAGCGATGTAGAAAGGGTGGCAGAAGAGATCAAGCCATGGGCGCGACCTGGTTTTTTATATCTCGGTACATCACGAGCGGTCGTTTGGCTGCTCGCGCTTGCTGCATTGCCAGGTCGGCCGCTCCCAAAAGTGCTCCGAGCTCTTTAAAGTCTTCGGGTACAGAACTGGAGCCGAACGCCATCGCGAGTTGATTTGCCTGAAGCTCTCCAGCCAATGGGGAATCGGTCAAGCACTTGATAATGCGATTGACAAACACTTCGGCTCCCTGCGCTCTCGTGCTCGGCAGGAGAAGGGCATAGTCATAGGCGTCGTAATGGGCAATCAGATCAACATGACGTTTGAGGTTGCTAATTCGCAGTACCGCGTCCATGATCATTTTGTCCGGCAACACCCGCAACACGGTTTCACCATCAACAATCTTCTTCTGTCTGAGTTCGAAAACCACTACTGAGAAAGATGTGCGGGAGCGGTAACTTCTAAAATACTCTTGCTCCAAAAAATAGAGGAAGGCGGGAAAGATGAACAATCCGGTCTCGGCCCGTCTCAGGCTCATCATGATGCTCTGGATAGCCGCATTGTCTATGGCTCTGGGAGCGAGCGTGAGCGAGGACTGGGGCGTCAGGTTCTCGACAATTTTTATAACGTCCTTAACGATCAGGTGATGCACGATGTGGGTGAGCTGGATGCGTGAGATGAAGAGCGCGCGTACCATCTCCTCGAAAGTTTGCTTGCCGTTGAGGCTGCAATAGACGCGAGCGATTGTCTCCATGTCGCAGGGGCAATCGAGTGTGACCCTGTCCGAAAATTCTCCCTGTGTCAGCGCCGTGTTGATAGGAAAGAACGTAGAGGTCGACGTCATGCCGGCTTCCTTGAGATAGCGACTGTGCTCGGCCAGCTGTTTGCTCTGTGCTACTAACGACTCGATGCTTTCGTAAACCGTATGGTTGTTGCGAAGGACTCGCGGCTCGAAGGAAAAGGACCCTTCTTGCCAGGTCAATAGCTCAATCATTGCCTCGTCGCCGACGACATCTCCGGCGGTGGCATCAACTGGAAAACCGTCCTGGATAAAGACGGTTGCGGTCGATTCATTTTGGGTGCGCACATCAAGCCTGCCGGTTCCTCTCGCCTGGGAGATTTTTTGCAAAAGAGCAGGCATCGGAGTCGATGAAATATCTCTTGAGCGCGGAAGCTGCCTCGTCTCGTCATAGAGGGCATGCTCTTCCGGCGGCGGAGTGATGTCTCCAGGCAGAATCGTCTGCTCCTGGTCGATTTCAATTTCTTCTTCTTGATTCTCGGTGACTGGATCAGCTTGAGGCTGCTGTCGAGGAGGCACAGGCGTAAATTTCGCTTGGGGCGGTTGCGGTAGCGCTGCCGGCGCCGGCGGCAGCTGGTTCGGTCTTCCGACAAAGGAAGTTTTCATATCCGTTTTCTTTGCGAACTTGCCGGACTCTTCGCTTTGCGAGGTTTGCTGAGTTTCTGAAATTGAAGAAACCACAAGATTATAGACAAGCAAAACGTCAACGCTGGTGTATTCGAACAGCGGCTTGGGATTTTCGCCCATAAAGAGCTTCCATTCCGCATTGCCGCTCTTCATCTGGCAGATCACTTCAAGGCGATAAACTGCAAGGTTGGCACCTCGCCATGCTAGTTGAATGGTTTTACCGCGTTGTTCGAGCGCTTGGGAGAGATGTTGGTGCAGCTCGGACAGATCGGGGCCTCGCGGCAATTTCCTTAGTTGAACCGACAAACCTGGTTTCTTCAGCAAGGGCGGATTTCCATGATACCGTCAGTTAATTATTCTACGACATCTGAGCTGTTAGGGTTGTCAAAATACAATATTCACCGATCGGAAAGCTGGTGTTAGTGGACTAACTCGATAAGTCGCTCTGTTCGATTCCACAGTCGATCGTGACCGATAAGATTTTTGGTCAGGCGCTCGGGAATGCCGCTATAGCCAAAACGCGCCCCCAGAAGTGCGCCTGCTACAGCGCCGTTGGTGTCGGCATCGCCGCCTTCATTGATCACTGCCACAATGCCGGTGTCAAACGAATCGCAGTGCTTGAGCGACCAGAACGCTGCCGCCGTCGCTTTCAGTGTGTAGCCGATTCCCCCTGAATCAAGTTGCAGACTGGAGATGTCCTCCATCGATGCCAAGTCCAAGCATTCGAGAATTCTTTCGTCGTAGGGGTTGGCTACTGAAAAGACTTCTCTAAAGATCGATTCGATTGGCTCTTCTCCTTGAATCATTTTGCTTATCGCCTGGGTGACTGCGATGCAGGAGGCCACGCAGCGCGGGTCGAAATGTGTAATCTTGCATACAGTCTCGGTGTTCGAAATCAACTCTTTTGGAGCGTTGTATTTGTAAACACCGAGAGCCGACGTCCGCATGACGGCTCCGTTGGCGGCGGCATAACCGTTTGATTCATCCCATACGGACCTGGCGGCTCCATGAGGGTCTTGGAGGAAATTGGGGTGTGTGAGTACTGCCAGGACGGTTTGACCGAGACCCCTTCCGCCTGAAAATGCCCAACTATGGAATCTTTTGGCAATATCCAGGATGTCTAGTCCGTCGTTTTCAAGGACACTATCGAGAATACACAGCATTTGATCGGTATCATCGGTCCATTCTCCCGGTTGCCACTTCTTGCGATGAGCGTCTATGACGAACTGATCGAAATCGGTGAGCCCGGCAGGATAGTAGGATTTGACTTTTCTCTTCGTTAGGAATTCAGTGCCGAGACCCAGCGCATCGCCGACGGCCTGCCCGAAAATGACCCCGCGCACTCGATCTTGAAAATCAATTGACATGATACCGACTCATACTGAACAACAATTCGGTCAGTTTAACTCCTGAGAGATACTGCTGTGTTAAATCGGCGATGACGGTTTACCGTCGAGTGGAGCAAGTGCGGTTGCTGCAGGTCTTCGCCTTGATAGACTAACCAGTTGGTGCTCTATCGGTGGTGTCGTGGGGAAAAGCCGCCAAAGCACAGTCGTCGAGCATATTATCGTCAGCGCTGCCAGTTTAAGGAACAGAGAGCTGAATGTCTCGAATCCGATCCATTGGAGTAGTACTGCCAGTAATACCGCGCTGAAGGCAACACCTCCGGCCGTAAATAGGTCTAACCGTCTTCGCGGCATTCCGAGCAGGGCAGACGCGAGCACTGCCGCCAGCGACACGATGAGTGGGATAAAGATATTCAACACATCTCGACGTAACTGGAATATTTCGACCAGGAATCGCTCATCCGGGCCCGAGACCACAAGCGTCTGGGGCACAGAGGCAAATGCCGAGAAAGCTGCCAGGCTCATGGCCAGATACATAAGGGTTCGTGATCTTTTCTTCGACGATCTTGCCATTCCTGAATACTCGATTGGGGAGATGCTGCTGCTGTCCTGGTGAATAGCCTTCCAATCCACCCGGAACGCAATTGACCAGGACGACGTTCTCCTTCCAATTGGAAATTTCTGTTGAGACTATAGCTGCATGTTCTTCGGTTGCTTGGTTGAGTTGGTTTTGGAATGCAGAAGGAAACGACTGCTAAAAGTGATAGAAGCGCGCCAATAGGATGGCTGTGATCACATGCATGGGCTAGTTCACCGCAGAAAGGAGCTGGGTCAGCTTCGCGCGGATTGCCGCGCGACAAGTCCTGGTAAGTATCCGAACGACGCTGGGGGCACAATTCAATGACCTGATTGTGATTCTGCACGTACTGATAGTAAATGGGAAAAACCCTGATCTGCAAAGTCATTGGTGAAATCGCGCCTTGGATTTTTTTCGTAGCCTGGTTCAACCGACCGTGTTATGCTGTATTCATCCCCATTTTGACCTGAGTCGTTATAGTCGCAGCAGCGGTTTTTATTACGATGAACAATAGATTTTCTACGAGTCCTTGGGTGGCTGTTGTTGTCGCTACGATCGCTTTCACATTGCTTGGGTCTGCGGCTTATGCGAAGCCGAAGATCACATACACGGTCCAAAAAACGATTGAGATCAAGCAATCCGGCAATGGATGGAATCGCCCGACCCAGCAATATATCCCGATCGATCCTCATACGAAGGCAGTTCAGAAGCCGGCTGCGGCTATGAAGAAAGGCGAGTATCAGATTAATATCGTCC
>JAIERK010000122.1 GCA_019746975.1 Candidatus Obscuribacterales bacterium | reverse complement strand
TACCGAATGCGGCGCGCCGTTAGTCGCCACCGGGCCCAGCCGGAGCCGGTTCTTGCTGTTGGGGTGCGGGTTCTTGCTCTTGTGGAGCTGGCGCTTCTTCAGCCGGCTGGTTATTCGGCTTCTCTGGAATGAAAACTGATCTGGATGGTGGGGTCACTTGTGCCGCCCGTCTCAGATTGACGATATTGGCTTCGACCTGTATCAACTGCAAACAGTTGAAGAGTGAGCCGTGCTTGCTTCCGAGATAGGTCCCGGTAAAAGGGCTTATGCAATCATCATCGAATGTACACGCGCTGAGTGAAACAGAGAACACTGCGGTCAGGAAGAGACAAGATATGGCGATAGGGTTACGTGGTAAACGCATGAATCTCCCTGGGTTTCTCAAAAAATGTCGGCAATTGGATACCAGTTGCGAATATAAGATATTGACTTCCCTCTTGGAGCACCATATCAAGCTGCAATTGTAAAATGTTTCTAAAACGTGCTCTCGTTGAGTATATTTATGGCATCAGATTCCGTTGGCTGAATTGGTACTCAATTGATTGGAACGCATCGACGTAAGGCTGAATTCTATTGCGTTTGCGAGTTCGTTCCAGGTTGGTTTTCCAACTAGAATCGTCGGATTTGCGCCACCAATGACGGTGGTCGGAATTATTATTGCTTCGGGAACTGTCGGATATTCGATGGTTATATTATTGCCGTATCGTCGTTTTGCGAGCTCAATCATTTCGCGCTTGTAAGCAGTGCATCGCTTGCAACTGTCGAGTGCGAAGACGGAAACCTTTATCGGTCCGTGTCGTTGTGTTGGCCACTGTGTGAACTTCACTGCTTTTGCAGTGCTCTCCTTGAGCAGAGCTTTGTTTGACTGGTATTGCAACAACCATGTGCTTGCACAAAGCAAGATACCGCTAGTAGTGGCGAGTGAAATCGCCTTTAGTGAGGTGTTTTTGTGGAGAAACAGTCCAGCTGCGAAAATGCACATTGCACAAATTATGCAGGGAATGCATGCGGTGTGAGTTATTGAGAGAACGAATAGAAGTACGGCATGGCAGCCTGCGGCAAAGAAAAGCCCGAAGGAAAGCCACTTTAAGAAGGCTGGTCGCGTCTGCATTGCGAAGATTGTCAGTATCGCGTAGAACCCGGCGCCGTATAGATTGAGATTCGATATGGGTGTAAGGCTCGCAGCGACATCGCAGGCGGCACAGGTCTCCTTCAAAAATGACAGGGACAAAGCGGATAAGGCTGCAAGCAAAATGCAGGAAACCACAAAACGATTCGTGCTTGTTTTGCTGTGCTTGATTTGGCTAATCATCTCGTTTTTCACCGATCGATCTTCGCCTCTTGCAGCTCTGCAATCAGAACATTGAAGTTGCGCTGGCAAATTGACAGGTTGTGCCTTGCGACTACACCGTCGTTGCCGTTGTCTGTCCTATGCTCGCGATAGATCTGCATCGAATGCTGCAAGTAGTGAAACGCCTCAGCGAATTCGTTTTGCCGGTTGGGATTGTGTTCAAAAGCCTGCCCTAGCGTCAGGTAATGCAATCCTAGATTGTTGAGGTCTCTTGCGACTTTCAAGTCGTGCTCGCCGAAATGTTTTCGGTCATACGCCAGTATGCTCTCGTAGCATGTGCGCGCCTCAGTAAAGTTGCCGCTGTCGTCGTGGAGATTGGCTTGATCGAGAAGATTTTCGACGTATTCCGAACAGTATCGATCTTGTGGAACTTCTATTGCGTCATGAACGCTCTTCAGCTTTGCGGCGGCAGCCTCATTGTCCCGGAGCTCCCTGTGAATGAGCGCGATATTTCGACTCGCTGTTTTTAGCTGCTGCGTGTTGCCGGGAAGTGTGTCGGAGAACTTTTCGAGCGCAAGAGAGCGCGCTTTTTCGCGGTCCAGGTACGCGGAGGTGCTGCTATCGAGTCGCGCTTTTGAGGCGTCACGAAAAGCCGGACCGAACCATCCAGCTATCGCCGCAATAAAAAGACCCGCCCAGGCTAGGTATCGACAGGCGGACGTAACGTCAACTCTAGAAATCATTCTCATAACTGTTTCCAGTAGTCAACAGCACTGTATCATATTCGCTTTCTGCAGTTTCTCTGTTCAGGGTGAGAGGTCTCTAAGAGTTGGTGTGAATGAGAGACAGCGATACAATGCGCAGTTTTTCGTCGAATCGCACTGGTCAGGTCCTTCTCCAGCGTGATGGGTGCGACGCGAGCGCAACAGAACTGAAGCAGGCAGCTTTGTGCGGTACGCCGAGTAAGTTTCGCATCGCACGACACATAGGGCTCTCTGTGTTTATCATCGCCTATTTCTTTTGTGTGTCCGCGTCGACGCTGCCATCGGAGAAGCTCAAACGGAAGCTCATATCGCCCGTTTTCGGCATAATCTCTGGTCTTGGGCTGGTTCAAAACTGGAAGTTGTTTTGTCCCAATGTCAGAAGAGTCAACTTTCATCCGGCTGCAACTATTTCGTATGCCGATGGTCTTCAGGAGCTCTGGCAAGCGCCCAGATTCGACAGAATGAATCTGCTGGAGCATATCGCCAATGACAAACTTCGACGCTTCTACATCGACAGCCTGTCTTGGCCTAGTCATAAGGAGTACTGGGTCGATGTGTGCAGAGCTATTGCGCGCCGCCACGATGACGCTGTCAATCCCGTGACTAGCGTGATGCTGGGCTATCGGTGGGTACCGATTCCACCGCCGAGTGAGTTTGCGCAACGGGACAAGTTGCCAGCGCACAATCGATTCTTCAACTCATTTTTCTATTGCGATAGGAGTGAGAAGGAACAATGAAAATTCTTACTCTCCTCTGGAACAGTTGGAAACGTTTTTGGTTTGAGCCTTGCTCTCCTTTACCAATGGCGGTTTTTAGAATTGCTTTTGGCCTTCTGGTTGTGGAAAATTTGCTTCTTTTGGCACCACATTTTCTCTTCTTTTATGGCGTGGATGGACTGGGTGCTGGAGCGACAGTCTCCAAGCACTATTGGCACGGTAGAACGCACTTTGACCTCTTGGCTCTCCTTCCTCAGCATGATGCGTTCGTCGTAGGGTTCTACCTTGTGCTGATGCTTTCGACATTGGCTCTCATCGCTGGTTTCAAAACCAGGTATGCAAGCATCGTTGTCTTTCTCGGTTTATTGACTTTGCACTCGCACTATCCGTACAACCAGAATGGTGGCGATCTGTTCTTACGTCTCTCTGCCTTTTTCGTAATGATGTCGCCAGCCGGAGCGATGTTGTCGGTCGATCGTATGATTTGCAAGGACCACGATCCGACGCCGCCGCTGTGCGAGCCTTGGGCACAAAGAATGTTGCAGGTGCAGTTGACTCTAGCGTATTGCGTCACCTTCTGGTACAAGGTGACCGGATTGCAGTGGATCAATGGTATTGCGATCTATTATGCAAGCAGGCTTGATGACATGATGAATATGCCTGTGCCATTCATTCTCGACAATTTGTCGTGCATCAAAGCTCTCACCTGGTCAACGTTGGTCATTGAGCTGTTGCTGTGGACCCTTATATGGGTGCCCTCTAGAAGAGTCAGGTATCCGGTCCTTGTCCTCGGGGTCTTACTGCATGTAGGAATCGACTGGACCATCTATCTGCCTGTGTTTGAATGGATTTTTATGGCAGCCTATATTTTGTTCCTGTACCCTGAAGACCTGTCCAAAATAGTCGATTCCCTTAAACGGTGGGTTGATAAACGCATCCAATCTTCAAGACGGACTAACTCGTGGTTGCCCGGTACAGCCAGTCTGCAACAGAGTGTTGGCGCTGGTGAGCTCAATTCTCGGACGACTCGGACATGGTAATCTCCGCAGAGCGCCAGGCGCCACTACCGGTAGTATCTCAAGAAAGTGCCTCCGGATTGGCGTCGATGGATCGCGGCTACAGAGAACGATTGATCCAGTTGGGCAACTTCTTGTGCGGCTGTGTTCTTGCTCTGTCGGCGCCCGGCTTTGACCAGTGGTATCTGGCGTGGATTGGTCTCAGCCCTCTCCTCGTATCGTGTTTCGTCGGTCCGACTGCGATGACTGTGTTCTGGCGAGGAATGTGCTTCGGAGTTGGTTACTACCTTGTCTATTGCAATTGGGTAGCGGCAATTCATCCGCTTAACTGGCTTGGCTTCAATGACTGGCAGAGCATCCTCATGGTCTTTGGTGGTTATGTTTTCATGGTCTTGACGCAGTCCGTCAACGTAGCAGTTTTTTCACTAGCATGCAGGATGTTACCCTGCACGAGGAGCACTACAGGCAGTGCAATCGGAAGTTGGTGGTGGGCACCGATAGCAATACCATCACTCTGGTTGCTTTGCATCAACCGACTGGGGAACGCACATCTATTGATGGGATTTCACAGCGATCTATCTAATCGATGGACAATTCCATGGGGCATGTTCGAATACTCACAATACCGCCAGGACGGGATCATTCAACTTGCATCTGTTATAGGCGGCATCGGGATATGTTTTTTGATAGTCCTGGTGAACACATTGATTGCTATGTTGGCTACAACACTGATCGCCTCCGGGCGGCTCGAACCTCTTAAGAAACCAAAGGGGCAGGTAGCTATCCTGCAAGTCTCGATTGCGGCGATCGGCGCTTTGCTGTTCTCGTTCGGTAGCGGTCTAGTGGCGCTCCTCGCGTGTATCTTGTTTCGCCCGCGGCTTGAAAACAAATTTGTCTCGAATAGACCGAGTCGGTCTTTGGCATGGACTCAATTGATCGTTGTTGCCATAGCAATTGTTGCTTCAACTGTTTGGGTTTGTAATTCTGCGCAGTATTCATGCCAGTCTTACTCTCCAGTCACCGTACTTCAAGCTAACGATAACTTCCGGGTGAGGAACCGATTGGTTCCGACAAAACCGGGTTATGTTCTGCCGTTTCTTTCCATGATTGAAGACTGTCCGCGCGGCTTGTGCTTGGGTAGCGAAACTGCGTTGCCGCTCCCAATTCACGTTGCGGAACCGATAAAGGAGCGCCTGGCGGAGGTCGCTGTCAAACAAGGTAATGACATTTGTGTTGGTTGCTTCGACATGGATGAAAAAGCTATTTATAATGCGGCTTGCGGAATAACCTCCAAGGGTAAATTCCTCCAGGCCATTCACCACAAGCGGTATCTTGTACCTTTCCTGGAGTACACCCCTAGTTTCTTCCAGCCATTCAGAACCGCGTTGCGATGCCCCGAGACATGGATCGGTTTTCGTCACGGTATAGCACCGACAGTCTTCGATTTCTCCTGTGGCAAAGTCGCGCCGCTCATTTGCTATGAGATAATTTCGCCTGAGCTGTGTGCCTCTAGTGTTCGTGAAGGCGGACAGTTGCTGGTGTGTCTCGGCGATCAAGCCTGGTTTCGCAACTCGATGATTGGTAATCAGATGATTGCTTTTTGTGTGATGCGTGCCGTTGAAAATCGACGGTATGTTGTGTTTTCGTCAAACACTGGACCGTCTGCGATCGTGGAGCCATCGGGGAAAATCAAGCGCTGGTCTTTGGTTGGTAAGAAACAGATGATGATAGATGTTGTCGGCTACAACTCTTCGCTGACACCATTCTGCCAGTGGATATCAAAGCTCGGGCGACTGTGATGAGACATTGTTCCAGCTGTCACAATGAAGTGGTTTGCTTTGCCTGGGACTGCTTCGAGCATAGCAGCGGTTGCAGTTAAGAATTTGTTTGAATGACGATCGTGCTACAGATACACGGATCGCGCTACAGATACATGGCTCGACATTATCGACACATTCGAGCGTCGTTGTTGAAGCACCTCGTTATTGAAGCACGATTTAGTTTGCTATAAGAAGTCGATCATGATTTCTATGCTTGCATCTGGAAAATACTTCGGTAGTCTCAGTGGCATAGCTTCTGATGTCGGCGTTGTTGGACACGAACTTTGACTTGGTTAGCTCATCTTCTGCACGTAAGGTGAAGAAGCACATTCCCGCGAGAAACGACACAGTCATAGACAGAAGAAATATGCGAATCATTGTCGATGCACTCCTCTACTCTCAAAAATCCGCGGCTAACGTCGATTTTCTTTTAATCCTGCGGCTCACAAAACGATCGGTTGGAGCATTTCAAAACGCACTTACATCATTCATGCGTTTGTCTTAACTCGCAAGCGTAATTGTACGAATATTGACAACTGGCGCGCTCGATTTAGGTCTGATGTGTTTTGTTCGACATCAATGCCTGGTCGCATCCTATGCAGCATGATATAAAGTTTCTCTTGTATTTTTCGACCATTTTTTATTTCTATGCCTTGTATCTAGTGGGCTGTTTTATTAATTAGTGACGACACGCGTTTTGGGAGAAATTCGGTAACTCCCCTGTCAAAACGTGGCGGGTTTTCACTGTTGCGAGGGAAATGATAATTCACCTGATGCGAGAAGAGAACCGGTGATCTCTTTCCAAATTGCATAAACCTGCTCCGACAAAGGTTGATACGCATGAAAGTCGAACGAGGGTGAAGCTGCAAAAGCAGAAGCCATATCGTCCAAGATGAGCCTGTGGGTGGTCAGCATATTTAAAATCATCATCTTCACGTGTGGGATGTCCTCTATTCGATCGACATCAAAGAAGCGAATCGTCCAGATACCACCCTCGGTGGCATTGGTTCTGTGAGCCATCGATAGTGCTGATGGGTGAACTGACAGGCAGAGGGTCTCATACTGCTCGATTACCTTTTGAGACATATTATTCTTCACGAGTTTATACACCATGAAATTCTTTACGTACTCGACAATCTGCTCGTCCTCTTCCATGGTGCTCCAGATGTCTGCTTTGTTCGGATTTTTCGAAATCTCAATTAAGCAGGCGGCAGACTCTATCGATCTCCGGAGGTGAAAGCTCGAGTCAGTCAAGTACCCTTTGCAAAGAGAGTTCATCCCCTTAAGAAGATCCTGAGCGATCAATTGGCAAAAATTGTTGATCGCAAGGTATGGATTCTCGCCGAGTTCCATCGCCGCTTGTTCCACGAAGGAAGTGAAAGAGCCGTGCAAACGAAACAAGTGATCGAATGCGATCAATACGTCGCCTAACAGACGAATGTTCGCTTGAAAGTTATTGTCTTCGATTCTGGCAAGTTCCAGCAATTCGTCAGTTGGTCTTTCTCTTCTAATTAGGGTCATGTTGCTCCTCGAGGTGAAGAACGTTGGTCACGCTAGGTGAGCTACGGTTAAGGTGTCCGTTGTGTCGGTTATATCTTATCTGGAGTCCGTTGTCCACGCACTGTTGGCGGTACTTTAGAAATTTCCCGGACCTAGACATAGTGCATGAGATCGAAAAATCGATTGATGTTTTGCGAGAAACTCCAATGGCATACCCATAATTCTTGGTTGCCGGCAGTTTTCTCTTGGGGATTTCATTTAAGCCGAAGATGCTGAAAGAAAACCGAAAACGCCTGGAGACATTTTGGGGACAATTCGAGGACAAATTTAAGGCGCCGTATCTCTATGCTTGTTGATAGGGCGCTCAAAGGAAAGTAAAAGCGATGCGATGAACACTAACAGAACTGCGCAACAACAGGGCTCAAGCAACAATGCGGCAATCGTGATTGCCGACGATCAGGAGCGTGAGCGAACCTGGCTCAGAGAGCTATTGACTCAGAGACTAGTTACGCAGGGTCAGAAAATCTATGAGGCGGAAGATGGACAGCGGGCCTTTGAACTTGTCAGAGAGCACAAACCATCGCTTGTTTTTCTAGATATCGAAATGCCTGTAATGTCAGGCGTGAAATCTGCTGCCCGAATCTTGAAAAAACAACCGCAGATTCCTATAGTCATTCTTTCTAATCATTCCGTCGAAGTGTTCGTTCGGCAACTATGGAAGATGGCGCCTCCCACGGGAGCATTCGGATATGTTCTGAAAGATTCCACTGATCAACAGGTAATAGATGCGGCTCATGCGGTTCTCGGTGGAGACGGTTGGATACATCCACGCATTCAGCGGATCGCGAGACGCACCGAAAATGGTGCCACTGGTCTTACCGAGGCCGAGTTCGAAGTGCTCATTTTTATCTCGATTGGTTTTACAGATCGAGCTATAGCCACGCGCCTCTATATAACCGACAAAGCGGTGCAAGCTCGTTTGAAGTGCCTCTATACAAAACTGGGAATATCGACGAAAGGCGCGTCAGAGGACGATGAATACAACCACAGGTGTCGGGCACTCAATCTTGCCTTTCGGCGTGGGTTGATCAATAGGGGCCGAACTCTCCGATTGGGAGGCGCAAGACTGGGTTTAGTTTGTATCCACACACTGCCCGTAGTTCTAAGACACTCTGCTCGTAGTTTAAACACGCTGCGCGTAGTTTTAAACACGCTGCGCGTAGTTCTAAAAAACACCTGCCGCCACAAAGCAGGCACCAATTAACCTGGTATTGTCTGTGATATCATCGGAAACAGAATCTTTATTGCGCTCGCTGCTGATGACCTGTACCGCTTCTTGCTGGATCGAGACGCTCAGATCATCTGAACCAAGCGATAATCCGCTGTCATCGCCCACCCAGAATGCACAATCATCATAGCGCGATTGATCGTACAGAGAAGAAACTCTCGGAGCCGTACACTGCGATGGTGATGTATCTGCTGGTGTAGGCGCTGGCGCAGCTTGATTCTTCGCCTGCGGACATTTCGTGTTGACCAGTGAAACCATTGATGGCAGTGCCTTCATCGTCTGTGCTTTTGCTGGCTTCGATAGCGCCTGTTCTGCTGGCCTGTCGATGTTCTTCGCACCCGGCATCTTCACCGTGGCGTCTGGTCGCGCGCTGACTCGTGCCATGACGGAAGGGCACAAAGCCGAACTCAGGATGGTGGCAGTCACGAAAATAGAAGTAGCCGCAAGAACTTTTCTCATAGATCGCTCCTTGTGGGTTATCGAACCTTTTCGTTGTCCGCCCCACCAAAGGTCTTGATTCCTTCGCTTGCAAGCTGACTACAATCAAACACATAGCAACCTGGAAGTCAAGACAAATTTCCGCGACACCACCGATGGTGTACTTATCGCACTTAGCACACTATTGCCTGTTCGATGCCGTCGCCAATCCTTCTTTCGATCCACCTCAATACAGTCTGGTTTTCATGCGGGTGGGCGGAGGTGGCGAGTTTTTTTCGTGCCGGGATAAATGCAGTTTCGTTTCGCGCCGACTAAATTATGCTTGAGATGACTGAATGAATTGGAGAGGCAATTTTGCTCATAAACCCTTCCAGATGGTAGTGCTACAATTATTTCAATGGGTCTACAAGGTCCTTGATGTATGGTGCTGGAAATGATTCGGCGTCTTGATGGCAGACCGTCCAAAAATGATCTGCAAGCATTGGCCACTGCTGCGAAGGGGCAGCCTGGCGAAAAATGTTCTTGCTCGTGGCAGGCGAACGATAACGAGTTCATTCTGTCGTTGATTTTTGCTGATCTTCCGAGCGAAACCTATGAGTGGCGATTGTTTTCCGGTTTAGGCTCCAGCCTCTTGCCTCGTTGGTTCCATCTTTCCTCCGATGTTGAGCTCGTTTACTCCATGTTGATGCATGAGCTGGGAGAGACCACATCGAATCCTTCAGCACCACCAACTGACCAATTGCGGACGTTCACTAAGCTTCCGAGAATGACCGATGAGAGCCCGAAGCCCGAGGTCGCGCGCGCGGCCCAGGCGTCGGCTCCCAAGCCTGTTACCGAAGAGACTTACGCTGCCTGGGATTCTCCGACGCCAACGCTCGATAATGTTCCGATCTATTCACCGTCATCTGCTCTATCCCCGCATCAGCAGCAGCTCTACGGTAATCTCGCGTTAGTCAATACGCCGACTCTTTTGCAATCGATCTCTCTGGGTCAGCTGACTGGTCGCCTACGTATTCGACGACAGTGGTCATCAGTGGACATCTTTTTTGAAAATGGCACTCCCGTGCATGCAGAGGGAACACACAGTACTGGCGATGAGTGCTTCCTTCAAACAATTTGTTGGAAGGATGGTGATTTTCACTTCGAACCGAAAATAAGGACTGATGAGAAGACAATCACGCAAGGTCTTAACTCATTGATGTTGCAAGGCGCTCAACTGCTCGACAATACAGAGTTTCTGAAGAAGCGCGGTTTGAGTACGAGTACTGTTCTTGTGAGAACGCAACCCAATCTCAGTGAGCAGGAGTTCGAGCAAGCGCTCCTGAAAGGGGCTCCTTTAGACATGCAGTTGCTGAAGGGTCTTTATTTGAGAATTGACGGACGTTGTTCTCTTCAAGAGATCATCGACAAGCTTGGATTTCAGCGGAGCCAGTGGGTCAACCTGGTAAGTACATTGATCTTGTGTGACGTCGTCAACTTTGCTCAGGCGTCCAAAGAGAAAAAACAGCTCAAGGTAGAACCAAAAGCGCTCGATGCGAGTTTGATCCCGCAGGTCAAAGGAATGCTGAAGAACGAGCAAACGAATCTGTATACCTTTCCTGCGCTACTTTTTTTCGCGGATCAGCAGATTCGCTTCAGCCCGAATTGCGCTCTCTCTTTAGTATTGTTCGAGGTAGGTCAGGGGCGAAAGAAAAGTTCTGAGTTAAAACCCAGTTCAATTGTCACGCTAGGCATGCACATCAAGAACATTTTCAATGGAATATTGGCTGAGTATGAGAACCGGACGCTGGCACTGCTTCTGCCTGACACCAAGGCGGTAGATGCCGCAAAGGATGCGGATAGCTTTCTGGTGTCGCTGCTTAGTGCCACTCTGGGTCCTGGTCTCGAGACGACAAATCTTTCGCTGGCAATCGGGATTGCTTCATATCCAGATGACGCCGCCGACTTACCCGTTTTGTTATCCGCTGCGGAGACCGCAGTGCAACGGTCGAGAGCAAAGCTCTGTGCTGTTACCCTCGCGCGTGATGTGGTGTCTGCACAGTAATTCTTTTAGTGCTACTGGCGGTGCTATCGGAAACGGGTTCTCACCATTCGGATCTGGCGACACGTGTTGTTCAGCCGATTCTGAGCAATGTCTTGATCGAATCGATTGACGATACCTCGATCTGATGGAGTTGTTACAGCAAACTATTAGCCGAGATCGAATCTTCGAGATAAACCTTTGTACTTAATTGGGTTGAAGTTTTTCAAAGCGATTTTGCGACCCAATGAAGGTCATCTCGGCTTTAGTTGAGCTTCTCTTCAATTCAAGTAGATGTTCTCCTTTGGATTGTAGCCAGCAATCAGGCTCATAACGAACTCTTCAGTGCACTTAAACTGGCTCGACATCATAAGTAATCTGTCTCGAATCATCTGTGCGGAATGGTGGTGTAAAGCAGCTTCCGAGCAAATTGACGCGGTCGTTAGAGTCGATGACCGAGTGAAGTTCTCTCAACGTGTTTGACGGGAGAATCCCGGACTCAAGCGCATTCGACCTGATATCTCAGCGAGCTAGTTTGTGGTAGTATCGCCCCGTCGCTTCTACTGTTGAAATGCGAAACGCGCTGCAGTTGTTGATATTGAACTGGCCTGTTTCTCGAAGAGCCTAATTTCAATGAGAATTGAATGTGATGAGATTGTGATATTTGAAACGTATGCTTGGACTAGTGTGTGTGTAATTGCCCCCAGGTCCGTCAAATGAAAAGGCTTTTGTTGTTTCAAGCAATTGGAATGCTCTTAGCTGTCGCGCCCGCCTGTGCCCATGAGAAGGTGAGAATCGATGGTGCCGGTTGGACGGAAGATGACAGAGTTATGGAGATAACTCCTCAAGGTACCAAATCTAATATTTTTGCATCCAGACCGGATAAGAGTGCGCTTCCTACGCGTCTTTCCAAAGATATCCATGTCAGTGAACCGAGCGCAGTCGTACAAAAATAGTCCGTCCCGCACGATCAGGGAATGTTACATCCGGCCGATTGCCAGATTGGCTTCAACTGCTTGAGCATGTCATCTGCAAAGAGCCTCGCGTCGGCAGGAGAAAGATGCCAGCCGTCTGGAGTGCTCCATTTCCTGTGTGGACCGGACCACGTTATACGCTGATACATTTGCGGCGGAAAAGTCTCATTCAGAACTTTCATTCGCTTTTGAAATAATGATTCCATTTCACGGGTGGGGGACTGCGGGACGAAGATAAAGCAGACCCTGGTTCCGTGCCGCTGGAGCTGCCGGACCTTCTTGCGCAATCGCGCCAGATTATCGCGAAAGCTTGTGCCTGTTCCGGGGATTCTTCGAAAAGCAAACTCGCGACTTTCTCTTACGGACAAAGATCTTTTTTCATGCTTCTGCGGGACGTTCTCCTGGATGTACCGCAAAAGAAGTGCCGACGGCTGATATTCGCATCTGACTATAGGAGTCAACGGCCACATCATCGCTTTGAACCTGGGAACCTCAGCCTCGATATCGAGCCTCTCCGCTTTGCTCATCATCATGCTAAGTTCTATCACTGCTACTTTGGGGTATCGCTTGCTGTGCTTAATAACTGCTGCACCGTGTAGTGCTGAGGATCCAACCAGGCATAGGCTTTCGAAATTGCGATACTCTGGTCCCAGCTGTTCCATCGGTCTATTGAGAATAGAACTACCTAGGGCGACCGCTTCCGCTGGTTTGTGGCTGCGCTCATACTTTTCTATCTTCTTTATGTTGAACTTGAACGGCCCGTGAATGTTCCCTGGAAATGCTTTGGTACCCACAATGGTGCAATGATATGCCACTGTGAGCGCCACCAGTATAGTGATTTGCAGAATCGGTATCTGTAGTGTTTTAAAATTGAAAGTAGATAAAGACATTATGCGAGCCTGCGTTAAATATAGTAAGGAAAAGCATTGTTGCCAGAATCTTTGATTTTACAAGCGGTCTGGCGAAGAAAGCTTCACCGATCCTCAGGTTTTCTCTATTCCAATAGTAGA
>JAIERK010000178.1 GCA_019746975.1 Candidatus Obscuribacterales bacterium | reverse complement strand
TTCGGTGTCATAGCGGCTCCTTTCTAGTTTATAAGCCGCTTGGCTTACCGTATGACACAAAATATTTTACAGTCTCGCTGCTACCTTCCGACTTCAGCGGTCGATGGCAGGTATATGATTTCCTCGCTAAACGATTCAACTTCCGCCTTGAATTTACTTGACCGGCCACTGAATGCGAAACGGCAACGGAATCTCGAAGTTTTGGTTTGGACCGTCCTTCCGCTTTAGAAACGGGAATTCAGCGCCTTTTCCATAGGGCACGTGAATTATGTAGTCACAAGGTCTGAACTTACCCTTTCCGAACACTGGAATCATAAAGCGCTCATTCTGTAGTTTTGCCGTTTCGACTGCCTCGTCGAAATAGTTTTTCATTACGCGTTCCGGTGAGCAGAGGTTGATAACAATTGGCTTATATCCAGCTTCTTTCGTTAGTGACGTTAGGCATTCTTTCTTGTCCGAATCAATTCCAGTATGTCCCATACCAACCAACGCCATGATTCTCGCTTTTGGATCTGCCTTGAGCTGTTCATCCATGATCTTGGCCCAATGAGCTTCTCTGAAGCGCCAGTCTGCGGAATAGTCTTTATCCTTTGCCCATTTTTCCTTCTGCTCTTTAGTGATTTTTACATCCACGCAGACAATCTTGATGCCCTCGTCCTTAGCTGCGTCAATCAACTTCATGTACGATTCCGGGCTCCATCCCCAATCTTTTTTGATAGCTTCGACTACCTGCTCGCGAGTTGCCTTGCCAGCATAGTAGTCGTCGAGCAATTGTTGCCTTGCGCTGGGAAGCGCTTCCATTGCGAGGTGCGTGAAGCCAAGTTTTTTGAACTCCTTCATGTTGCTGCGAAGCTCGTCACGCAATTCGTCTATTGGATGTGTTTCACCGAAGAAAACAATCTTACTCGCGTTGTCCAGTAGCTGCTTGTAGTCAACATTTGACTTGAACTTTTTGACCGCTTCGATCTGTTCTTTTCCGTTTTGTCCATCGAAGCTGAATCCCTTTACAGTAACTTCCTTTTCTTTCCCGAAGGCTCGTACAACTACACCAATTGGGCTGAGTTGGAGTCTCGTTGCAAGATCTAGTAGTCCTTTGTTGAATGCCTCTACCTGGGCTGCGGTCGGCTTTTCGCTTTTTTCTAGTGGCTCCGTTGTTGAGGGTCTTTTCTTCTTCAGAACATCCTGATTCTCGTCATCGCACGTTGTGAATCCAACTTGCGGACGGAAAATTTGCCTGACCGCATCTTCCCAAACGGTATTTTTTACTTGTTGTCTTTGAAAAAAATCTATCTCTTGCATGGTTTTAAATTTCTCGCAGCACTGACACTTGTGCTGATGTATACGACCTCGGTTTATTTCCGACAGAAAAGACTCAGAGTGGTGAATCTGTGCTGTCACTATTGCGGAAAGCTGCGGAAGAGGCAGCGGTGATATGCGTAATCGCGCAACTGTTTTCAGTTAATGTGATAGTCTTGCCAAAAGCTGTTGTGCATCAAGATACCCTTGCTGAGCAGCTTTCTGATACCATTCCTTAGCTTTCTGAGTGCTCTTCGTGACACCAAGTCCAGCCTCATACATTATGCCAAGATTTGTTTGCGCGCTCGCATCGTCCTGCGCTGCAGCGAGGCGGAACCAATTCATTGCGGTCTGATAGTCCTTCGCTACGCCTATGCCGTTGCAGTATCTGTACCCCAGAGCACACTGCCCTCTAGGATCTCCACCGGCTGCTGCTTTGTGCCACCACCGTAGCGCTTCATCCATGTCTCGGGGGACGATCTTGTTTTCTTCGAATACTAGTGCCAGCTGCACTTGACCATTTGTATCGCCGTGGGCAGCCGCGCGTTTAAACCACTTTATTGCCTTTTCGTAATCGTGATTCGGATCATTGAGATACAATATTCCGATCATTGTCTCTGCCTCAGGGCAGCCGTGATCCGCGGCCTCGTGATAAACTTCGAGCGCCTTTTTCAAATCCTTTTTTACGTAGAGTCCGTTCTCGTACAAATTGCCGAGTATGAATAATGCTTGCGTGTCTCCTGCATCAATCGCTTTTTTTGTCCAGTAGTAAGCTTGTTGATAATTTCGCAGCTTTCCCGGACCATACATGTGCAGAAATCCGCGACATCGAAACGCGACTATGTTACCTTGCTCGGAGGCGCGCGTGTACATCGCCATCGCCTTGCTCAAGTCTCGCTGAGTGCCCAGACCATTCTCATACAGGTTTCCGACATTGACTTGAGCGTCGACGACGCCATGGTCTGCAGCTTTCAGTAACCACTTGAATGAATTGTGTGGGCTCCGTTCCACACCTTTGCCGCGAAAGTAACAATGGGCGACTCGATTCTCCGCAGCGGGCAGACCCTGCTCGGCGGCTTTTATATACCAGGAAAAGGCTTCTTCCGGATTTTTGTCAACACCGTTGCCCGTCTCCAGTGCTTCTCCAAGCTTCAGTTGTGCATCTGCAACGCCCATCGTCGCCTCACTTCGCAGTAAGTGAAGTTGAGGCGTTGATATTTTATTGGTTCTTTTTCGGTTCTCATCTGGTGTTGCTGACTTTTTTTCTACGGCGGACTTCATCCGCTTGTGCGAGTTAGTTGTATCGAATAGTGCATTCGGCTTGATGGCAATAAGAACACAGGTACCAACTGTGATGGCTAAAATCAGCACGGTCACGAGTAAGCGATTAGACGTTTTGGCGGGTACCTCCGAAGGGCTTTCTGCAACCGCAATCAATTTATCTTTCAAGACGCGCATACTAGGAGGCCGGTCGTCCGGGTGTTTGGCCAGGCAATCTGCAACGAGTTTCTCCAGTGTACGAGGGAATTCTTTGCTGGTAGCCTGAGCCAGGGTCGGAGGCTGATCGTTAACATGCTTCTGTGCTGTCTCGAAAGGTGTTGGACTAATAAAAGGTGTCTTTCCAGTTAGCGCTTCGAACATGGTGCATCCGAGCGAATAAATGTCGGAGCGATGGTCGAAACGATTGTGCTGAATCAGCTCAGGAGGCAGATATGAGGGGGTGCCGACGAGTTGGCGGCCCTGCACTAAGGTTGTCTCTTGAGATTCGACATTTATTCTAGCTAACCCAAAGTCAATCAGTTTTACCTGGCGCTCACCGTCGGCGGTGCTAAATAAAAGTATGTTGGATGGCTTGAGATCCCGGTGCAGAACTCCGGCTTCATGTGCATGGATTAGACCATCCAGGATGGGAATGAACAAATACACCATGTCACTTACGCTTAGTGAACCAGATTCACTCAAGTATTCTGCAAGCGTTATCCCTGCACCGAACTCGAGCACCATATACGGTAGCCCTTCTTCGGTGGGACCAAAATCGAGGATTTGAATTATGTTAGGGTGATTGAGACGACTGATCGCGCGAGCTTCCTGTTGGAACGCGATAATCTGTTCCGGCGATAATAATCGAAGCATTTTCAAAGCTACCGGCTTGTCTAATTGCCTGTGCTTGCAGTAGTAGACGGTGCCGGTACTGCCTTTGCCTAGCTCTGAAATTGGTTTGTACTTGGTGTAAGGAAAGCTCTTCTCATCGACTAGCAACTCTGATTCTTCCGGCACTTGTGGCAGTGGCTCGAATTCAGACTGCTGGAGTGGAGAGGGGTGTTGACACTTACAAAGATCGAATCTGAAAATCCATTGCGTGAGACTGCCGTCCCGCCCTCGTTCTGTGCTCTTGCCGCACAGGTAGCAGAGGCTAACAGACAGGGCTTGTTCATCCGCGACAGGGGAATCGCAGAGACATATATTCAGAAATTGAGTAACGAATCCGCCACCACTATCAGAAACCTTTTTCCGCTTCTGGCAGTTAAGGCATGTGGCATCGTCCATAAAGTTGGCCAGGTAGATGGAGAGACATACAGGAGTTCTATACCCTGATTTCAATTGGTTTCTCATTCAAAAGAAGTAAGTGTAATTGATTGGTCCTGCTTTTCGGTCCGACGACATACATCATTTCTCAACAATTGCACACTATCGTTGTTGATGCGGCGGCTCACTTCCCGAGGAGGATTTTTTGATGACGTTACCTTTTGAGGCATTCCAAAACAACGATACGCCGGCAGAGCCGATTAGTGCATATAAGGCGTGTTGCGCCGAAGTATGGGGACCACCTGCACCAGAAAAACCGGACGCAAAGCCAGAAGCACGACCAGAAAAAGCAGAAACTCCAGCCCCTATAGAGCCCAAGGATCTGTTGAAACCAGCAGGTTCTGCCGTGCCTCCTCATGAGGCTGCGCACCTGAAAACTTTGACTCCAAAAGAAATCGATCAAGTCAGAAAAACTTTTGACAGTCTTGGACTAGAAACAACGAAGCTTTCCCCGGAAAACATCAGTAATGTCAGTCGTAACCTTGTTGAGGCTCTCGGCTCGGATGAATATGAAAAGCGCGAGTACGCGACCAAGGCGCTCAAAAGTATGGGAATCGCAGCGCTACCAGCTCTCGTTGATTCGAAATTGACATCAACGGACCTGGAGCAGAATAGACGTGTCGACCGTCTCATTGCGCCGTTCTCCGGCGGCTCCGGTCAAGATGTTGCCCGAGAGCAGTTGCGGATAATGAAGTACGAGCAAGATCGGAAGCAGCTTGGACTCGGAGCGAACCAGAACGGACTGACGCCTCTTGAGGACGAGATGCGGATCCAGAAGGGTATTGCCACCGCTCCTGATGCGAAGATTTCACCCACTCTCGATCGATTTGAGAAAGTTCTGACGGGCAGTAAGGTACATGTGCTCAGCGCGAAACCGGAGAAAGGGACCTCTCCCGTCGACCGCGAACTCGTTGCGAGTCGAGCCACCAAGTTAAAAGGTGCAATCGATGAAGTGAAAACAATGGCTGCCGACACGACAGCCAAGAAAGCTCAAGTCAAGCTCGCCTTCGCCGGTAATCTGCTGGGGCAGAATATAAACCCGGAGAAAATTACAGCAGAGAGTCGGGACATGGCAGCCAGAATGATCGGAGAAGCCTTGCGAGACAATCCCAAAATGCTCGGCCAGCAAAAGTCTGACCACAACGTACGTTCGGCAATTGCCGATCTCAAGCACTTAAACCATCCCGCGGCAGCAAAGCTTGAAGACGCTTACAAGAAAGTCGGTGGCGATCCGAAGAAGCTTGCTTCGACAACTCACAGGTTTTTTTCCGAGATTGAGCAGCTTAAGAATTAACCTTCAGCGATTTTTTTCAACTGTTCCACTTCTACAATTGTTGTCGTTCTTCTTCTATTCGACTCGACATTGAATTGCAGTATCGGAAATCTGCTCTCCGGTCCCGGTGGTTGACTTACGGTTGCCATATTTTGGATTCCTAATACAGTATTGTCATTGTTGCTGGTGGTGGCTGGACCGCCAATGTTACCTTTCCGTCATCGTGATGCTGTTTGCAAATCACGATGCGGTGCAGGTCCGTCAGGTCCCGAATAACTTCCGACCATTCGTATCTGTTGATCTGAAGCGATTCTCTTACAAACTAATCGCTGGCACCGTTGAACTGCCACCACCAGACTCTACCGCTGCCATTTTCGACAGTATTTAGAATAGCGTTTTTTTGAACGATGTATGATAGCAGAGGCTTGGCACCATATATAGTTGCATGATAAAATTACTCGGCTCCTTCTGTCCTGTGAATCCAACGGCTCTTCTCGAGCAACCATCAATCGCAGAGGTCTGTGTACGCAAATGATCCTCTTTGAACCAATTGCGTGAAGAGCAGTTTTGAGAACGTTGAAACCGACTCTAGGTCTACTTCGAACGATTGCCCTTTTTTAATCGTGACGGTGGCACTGTAGGCGGTGACTTTCATTTGTGCATATGGCGGGTAGTCCTGCTCGTTGATCTCATTCAAACTGAGTCCTGGCCAAATTTCTGCAGGAACTATCCAAACTATTATTTTTTCGCCTAGACCACGAATCAACAAGGTGTCGTGTAAGAGCGACAAGTGCCCCTCGAAGGACACCGCGTCTCTGTGGTATGTCCCGTTTTCGTTCGGTGGAAGCTTGTGAAAATCTGGTGGCAGGATATTGACTTGTACGCTTTTGTGATTAAGACCGCGATTGAATCTATCAACAAGTAGCTGTAGCTCAGAGAAAATTCTGTTGACCCAGAATATCATGCTGTCTTGTGAAGCGATTTGCGAGAAATAGCTATTTCCATAGGTCTCGGCGGTTTCGTAGGCTTCGGCCAACTCCTGCAACCAGTCATGCTGATAGGTTGCTCTTTCCTTTTCGCCTGCCTCACAAAGATACTGGCAGCTACGGTTTAGGCATAAGCTTTAAATGCGCTCGATACAGGATAGACAGAAAGATCGATCGTGGTGGCCTGCAAATGAATTCATGCGACGCAGGCTCTCCAGAGAGGTGTCAGGGTGAAATCTGCCGTGGGTAGAACCGGCACTGCGAACATTTGTCTAAACGCTTTAGTCATAGTGTCCAGGGGATTCCGTGATGAGAGAAGCTACACAGTTCATTCGCTAGTACCCGTAACCATCCTAAAGGAGGAGGCGCGCCAATGGCACTCCGATCAAAACTAATTCTCGTGATGGTACGCGATGCGACTGCGCATTAAGGTGGCGACATGAACATAGAAGGTGTCTTGCTAATTAACCTAGATCCTCCCTACTTGGGTTTTGCCACCGATAAGGGCACTCAATGGAAGCATTCTTCTAAGGATGAACTTTTGCAGTTTTTGGTGGCGGTCGATGCCGCAGAAGCTGGAATTCGGCTTCCACGCGAATGCCAGGTTAGATTACCCGGGCGATACTCTAAAGATAAGTTGCGTGAATACGGTCTTTTGTGAAGAAGGTGGAGACTGATATAATGGGTTTGTTTGCAGTTCTTGGGACCTTGGGCTCACTGGAACTCTGATATAACGCGCTTCAGACCGGTTGTTGTGTTCCTCTGTGTTCGGCGACAGTAGCATGGAGTACGGCATCCAATTCAGAAATCTCGTCCCGAAGTTGGTATGACGGATGGTGCTCCAGGTTAGCCGAGAACAAGCGTTGGACTTCAGCGTTTGGTATTTCTCAAATTGTCTAATTGCCCACCGGCCTTGATGTAATCCTTGACGAAACCTGGATCTTTGTCGAGCCCGAGCTGTCCGGCAACAGTGTTGAAGACATGGTTGCCCGTGATAGCCGGATATGCAGTCATGGCTCTCTGCAGTGAATCACGCACGGAAGCATCGGTAGCGGCGTTCCGTTGGGGCTCGCTCCTTCTGAAGTCCTGGTACGCCCGGCCGGTCAAAGCGGTACCGAAATTCATCGGCAGGCTATTGCGGACGGCTTCGTTTCTGATGAAGTTATCCTTGTGATTCTCAAGCGCTTTTGCTCCAGGTGTTCCGGCCCATTCTTTAGACAATTTGTTCAAGACGGCAGCTGTGTGTTTATAGCCGTCCTCTTGCAGTGGCGTAAGTCGGGCCACGTCTTTGTGTTCGTCGAAAAATTCGTTGCGAAGCTTACGAAGACCTTCAGTACTAGGCTTGTCAGAATCTGTTCCATTGCGAAACTCACTAATTTTTTCAGCTTGATTGCCGATTTTCTCGGGATTGCCGGTCAATCGACCGAAAAGCTGCCGGCTCGAAATCCGAATCTGCGCATCAGGCGAATTCACCATGGCTCTGGCGAGCGCCTCGCCGGCGGCCGGACCGGCATTGGCCAGCTTAGTTCTGGCCAGCTCACGTCGAGCGTAGGTATCGGCTCCAAGTGCCAAGATCTCACTGTCTATAGCCTTTCTCATCTCCGCATCGGTGGCTTCGGGCTTCAGCCCTAGACTGGCTTTTGCTTCCGCTTTCAAACGGTCAGTCAGGGTCCTGTCCGTGTCGATTGTCCCGCCCAGGAGGGAGGGGATTTCCGCGATCTTGGGAGACGGTACTTCCTGGGGATTACCTGGTCTGACTGGGGGCGGAGGCGGAGCTTTGTCGACACCATTTTTTGGTGCGTCAGCGCCACCGCCAGGTTTGCCGCCGGCACCACCTGTGGTCGGGTCCGTATTGGGAACGGCTCCGCCATTAGGCTTGTCCGGCGCAGACTTTTTGTCTGTCGCTTTATCGGAGAGGGGCTCTCCGGTGCCGCCTGTGCCATCATTGGGACCCTCCGCACCACCTTTGATGCCCGGGCGGTTGGACAATAAGTCGGTCGAGTCATCGAAAAACTCGACTACGGGCAGTGCACTCGTTGTGGCGTCCTTGTCGGATTCATTGTTGCTCTTATCTTTGTTGGCGTTGTTTGAACCTGAATTGTCATTATCCGTGCTAGACCAGTTGCGACTACTGTAGAGATCGTGTACGAACTGTTCCACCGATGAAAAATCGTTATCTGTCTTCACCGGTGGATTAACCGGTGCATCACTGCCTTCAACCATTTCAATCCCATCCATGCCAGAGAGGGCTAATCTAGAACCAAATTGTTGAGAATTTGCTGACAACTTGCCGACAACTTGTTAAATTCGATTCTGGAACTCTGGTTAGGATTGTTGTTCAATTTGAATCCTGAGTTTCCATTTTCTTGGTTGTCTCAAAGAGCTTGCCATCAGACTGTTGATGGCAGTATCGAACTTAGTTGACGCAGCTTCCTTCACGCGTTTCGTTAATGCACTACCCGGAGGGTTGCGATCGTTCACAACGTAAGTACTTCTCGAAAGGGCTCGACGACAGTGGAGCCACACCGAGCAACCTAAAAAACACGCATCAAACTACTGGGAAAGAGGCTTGAATTCAATGAGTCAAGCGTGAGTTCAATGTCCAGTTCGGGAGGAGCCGATTCAGGCAACTTTGGAAACTCAACAACTTGGGGAGAGAAAGTTTGCTGAATCAGAACTAGCGGCTCAAAGGTAAACAAAACACAATTGGAAAAAAGTATCCATTAGTGCGCTCATTGAGAATCTCCTTAGTTAAGCAGTGGGTTGCTCGGAGCGAAAATAGTTTGATTACACTCTCGTTGACGGTAACCACCGCAAGGCGAGAGCGCAGCCCAGTAAAAGCAGAAATAAACCTCCAGCAAACCCCAGTTCCACTGGCGGCTGGTAGACTATCGAGAGATTCTTTGCCTTTCGCGGAAGTCTGATCCGAATGCGCTCAAACTCGTCTTTCCGAATCTCAACTGCGATACCATCTGCGAAGGCTTTCAGCCATGGGCGAGCCAGAAATCCGAGCACTATTTGTTCGTTCTGATGGACAGCAGCAACGTCCAGATCAAAGCCACTTGCATTAACACGCGCTGGCACCGAATGCTGCTCCTTACCTTCGACGAAAGCTAGTGGCTGTGCTTGCGGGTAACGATAGATGGTCACTGTTTCAAGGTCAGCAACCTTATCGCATCTCGGCAAAAGCGCGGATCCAACTTTTCGCTGAAAGTAGTCCAGTCCTTCATATCGCCAGGTCCAGGGGACTTCGCCAAAGGTGGGCTCAACAACAGACTTGTGCACTACAATCCAGCGCACGCCAAATCGCTTAGCAACAGACTCAGGATCATTGAGGGTTCGCTCGAATACCTTGATCGTCTGTGGGTTGGTCGCGACAAGAAGATCCATCCCTGTCATTGAAAGCACATTATATAGTGTTGGGAAATTGTGGGTGAATGATTCCACATAACCCCTTCCAGCATTCCTGTCGGGAGCAATAGCCAGAATCCTTCCCGTCTTATTTATGTCTGTAGGATCGATTTGGAAGTGCTTACGCAAATCATCAGACAAAGTCGGATATGAGGGCGCGTCTGCATATGAGTAAAATGCCGAGTTACATTGAGACAGATGAAAAAGAAGGCCAATTAGGCAACTGCCAGAAATCAATAAGTCGGTAGATCCTCTCGCTCTTAAAAGAAGGCACACTCTTTCCACCATCACGGACGAAAGGATGATCCCGAACAGCGCGACGAATGCCAGAAGTTTCGCCGACTGAGTGAATTTGTTTAACACAGGCATCCAAGAGACAAGCTCCCAGAGCACTCCCTCGCTACCGCAGGCGAGAAGCGTTGCGACCACGAATGACAATAACCAGATGTTGTTCTTTACTATAGCCAAAAACATATGCGGTCCATTCTTATGAGCAGTACACCTTACTAGGATGACCAGCAGTGCTGCTATAACAGGAGCACCAAATAGAATACCAAAGTGACACGCCTCAAAGGGAAATTGCTGTGGCATTGGTTGAGAGGTCCAGCGTCCCAGCGGTAACAGCATGTGGAGAAAAGAGACTCCAGCAATGTCGCCCGGATCGTGATGCCTCCAGGCGTCCCGCGTTTCCAAAAACTGGAGATATAGGAGAGGAAAACATATGCCGAGCCCGATAAGCATTGTTGGAATTACCGGTTTGAGCTTTGCAATGCTGACTGTTTTTGATAACACCGCAGCGCTAACTGAGATTCCGCACAACAGAATAGTATAGAACCACATCTGGGCATTGCCGGCATGGAAAAAAGTCCCCAGCGCGATACCGCCTAGCATCACCCACTCAATGCTGATTCGACGCCGAACGAGTCTTTCTGTGTAAACAACCAAAAGCGGTGCCCAGGCTGCCACCGGTAACATGTAGTACCAAGAGCGTCCGGCAATGAGAAAAAAACCGGAGAGCGCATAGCTAAGCGCTCCGCACATACATAGAGAACCACGAACTCTATAAGACGAGAGCAAGAAGAACACGATTGCATACGCAGACAACAAATGAAACATGGCAAACAGCTCGAACAGCCACGTCGGTTGACCTAGTGCAGAAGCAGCCGCATATGAGGCAATGGTGAGAGGGTACGTGAAGGCATAGCAGCCGACTGTTGCCGTTGGTGCTCCAAGCAGTTGAAACGGATTGTATAGAGGGGCAATTCCTTGAAGCGCTGACTTGCAGCCATTGAGGACTACCGGTAGGAATTGGACGTAATTGTCATCTTGGACAAAGTAGAGCGGCTGACGAATCTCCAGAAGCCCGAGTGCAATTGCCATTACAATCAATCCTGACATCAACCAAATTAACGGATGTCTCGTTTGGCGGTGGGCTGCACCCAGCAATGCGTAAGACACCACCCGACAGACCTTTTGCCGTTTAAGCAAAAACGCTGTAATGAAAAAAAGGACGGCGATGCTCACCCATAACCCGAGCTGGTCAAACAATATAGAGGTTGGTGCCAGGAGTGGTCGATTAAACTGATAGATGGTTTTTCCATCCGATGACTGGATTGATACTTCGTCGGTCGCATGCGAAGGATCGATCTCTATTCTCCTTCCAGGCAGTCTGAGCTCGATTGATCGAAGCTTCGATAGGAGTTTATCGGCGACAGTAATTTGGAGTTTTCCAGTTGTGTAGGCAAGCAGCTCGTATCTGTTGGTACCTTTGATTCTATGTGGATGACTTAGTCCTGAAAACTTTTGGACTTTCAACCAACGGAGGGAAACATTATCCAGATCCGCCGGTTCTAGTCCGCTAAATGCTATTGTGGTTATTCGATACATGAGGGTCTGCGGGCGTTCTATGCAAGCGCGAGCATGCATAGCAATGGACGTGCAAACAAAAACTGCAAAACAAAATACAACGGTTAAAACCTGCGATCGCGATGGTGAATCTAAAAGGCAGAATATCTTTGTCATCTGCATGTACGTCACTCCCTTTTTTCACCACGCGCTCTTGGTTTTTGCGATGCGATTACTTTCTTCTGAGCCAGGATTGAATTTATTTTTTTGCAGGAAGACGCCCCCACGCAGCAGCGCGAGCCTCCTAGGCTCCAGGCCCAGATCGAATAACTTTCAGTTGCGCAGCAGCACTAGATTGCTCATGCTGCTGATTTTTCGGTAGTAAATCTCAGTTGCGACACTCGATACGATAATCGTACCACTTACCGAAACGTGGAATGAGTTGAAAGTGCACTGCTTGCATACATGAACGCAAAAACCTTGCGAACTTTCGAACTTATTCATGGTAACGAGTTATCGTGAACAGATAGTGAGCGGCTTGTGACTATTTTGGACTTCCCCTCTATTTTGGCGGCAGGGAAAATTTGGTCGATCTGATTTCAGGATATCAAACCGATGTGAACAATCCGTTAAGTCAGCTGATGAGGTTAAGAAGCTAAAGGCGGAGCTAGCAAAGAGTCAGAAGAAGCGAGAGCATGAGCCCAAGCGGCGGTGATCTGGTGTCAACTATCGGAGTGACGTAGCCCCTAGGTAAAGGGGACTGAGATGAAGTCGTTACATCGAGATGGTCTCCGAGGCTGAGTATTGGAAGGTTGAGGAATACGAACAGGTTAACTCGCATCTATGGGTTGAAATGTCGCCTCTGCCTACACGGCTTAACAGGCAGAAAGATGAATGGTGTCGAAGGCAGTTTTGCGGAGACACCCAAAGACCGAGCGGACAGGTATGCCGCTAGGTCGGGGAAACGGAGAGAGAGCAGCTAGAACGTTCGGGGGTCAGATCAAGTCTTAGCTAGAACATTTGAGGCTTCCTCTCGAACTCTCTTTGTAACTGCACGGAAGAGGGAATACGAGAATGTATTCTCTCCACATGCGAGTCTATCTCCAGTTTGCTCTCGTTGGCTGTTCGGCTCGAGACTGTAAAATATTTTGTGTCATACGGTAAGCCAAGCGGCTTATAAACTAGAAAGGAGCCGCTATGACACCGA
>JAIERK010000108.1 GCA_019746975.1 Candidatus Obscuribacterales bacterium | reverse complement strand
TTGGAATCAAGGCTCACAGCCCTTATCGCAACGACGTCATGCACGAGAATAATGCCAGCACGACGCTCTCGGAAGGCGACAAGGCAACAATTCGAATGCTCTACAGGGCGGAGCCACAATACTTTCTATAGTTCGATTCCCGAATAACTACTTTTGTTTTCAATGACGTCGCGCTGAGAATACACGAAAAGCATTGCGAAGAAAAAGACATAGGGGATATTTATCAAAACGCGTCCGAAAATATAATTAGAGACCTTATATCTATTGTTTAAGCGGTTTCTTGGACGCAGTGGTTTGCTTTTGATGTTCGATTTTTTGTTCTCTATCAGTGTCAGAATTCTCGTTATTGGGTCAGTCGCGAATTAGAGAATCGATGAAGAAAGCACGAGCTCTAGCGTAACCGCTGTACCCTCGCCGGGTTTAGAATCGATTCGAAATCTGGTCGGATAGAATGCGCGAATAATTTCGACCCGCTCCTCGATGCCGGGCAGTCCAAAGCCGCCGTCGCCCCGAGCCTTCTGATCTGATGTATCAAAGCCCTTGCCGTTGTCGGCAACTTTGAAGCGCACAGAACTGTCGTGCACCATGATACTCAGCGTGATCGCGGAGGCTTCAGCGTATTTCTTGACGTTGTTCAAACACTCCTGAACGATCCGGAAAATATGAAGCTGTACCTGAGACGGTAGCTCTGGGATAGTGCCATCAACGTCGAACGAACAATCCGCTTGAGTGTCATCTGCGACCTTGTCGATCAGGTCCTGGAGAACTGTTTCCAGCCCCCAGTCTTTCAGGTCTCGCGGTACCAGACCGCTGCAAATATCTCTTATCGATTCGGTAAGCTTGTCGAGAACATCGTCGATTTGATCTTTCTCTACAGTCGACTCGGAGGATAACTTGCGGCGAAGCATGAGGATGTCTGCAAGAACGCCGTCGTGGAGATCCCTGGCGATGGTTGCTTGCGTCTCCTCTTGTTGGTTGAGCAGTTTGTGCACGGCATTCTGCTGGGCAAGCAAAAGATCTCTTACAAGATCTTCGGTCGGTTCGCTGGATAGCGATAGGGTGTCCTTGAAGCCGCGATCATCGCTGACTCTCGCGAGATTGTTGATGTGCTCGAATTTATTGCCGCTTTCTGCTGCGACCGCGTCCATCGCAGAAAGTATGACCAGGTCTCGGAATAACATCTTGACGAAGTTGCGGACATCTTTTCGATTGACGGGAAGTCCGTAGACCGTCCATGAGCTGCTCGCGCCGACTGAAGCAAGTCGCAACGATAGTTTTCTTCGCTCTCTGACATGCGACTCCTTTAAATTGAGTGCCATTGTAGACGGTGCTAGATAAAAATGGATCTTTCCTGTCTTCCCGACGACGACCAATTGCCGGGATGTAGTCGCTATGCGAAAATGAATGACTGCGTCTCCCTTCGAGCGATCTCGTTGGACTTTCTCCTTTCGGTGGTAATCAGATACCGTTACCCTCACTCGTTGTGCTCTTCTTTGTCCTGCGATGGTGTTGAATGCGGTGCCAATCTCGTTGAAGTCCGAATATAGATTTCGAATCATCGCGTCCGTGGCATCCGAGGCATGACCTACGTGTACATATTCGCCGCGTTGTCCAAATGCTACACCGAGCTCCACGTGGAAGTTGGTTGCGATCTCTGCGAGACGACTTAACCAGCGTCTCTCCTCGTCGAGGTCTGACTCGGCTTTTCTAGGTGTAGATTCCCCGCCGCTGGTATCGACTGAGTGTGCGGTGAGCTGTCTCTGAGTGAATGAAGGCGTGCTCTCGTCTGCAACCGAGTCCTGACCTCGAGGGCTTCCTGATAACCGGATCAACAAGTCGCCGACGGACGAAAGCAATTTCGAAAAGGCGTGACGATCCTTCGCGTGCATCAGTCTGAATCCAGCTTGCCGTATCCATTCTCAACAGCCCAGGCGATGAGCTGTTCTCGGTTTTCCAATCCAAGCTTGAGAAGCAGGAGCTCGCATTGCTTACGCACCGTAGCTGGTGACGCACCTCGCTCTTCTCCGATCTCCTGATATTTCATCCCATGCGACAGGAGAGTGAGCACCTCCTGTTCTGCTTTCGTCAATTTCTCCTTGCCCATGGCAATGCCTGGAGACTTAACAATCTTGTCTCCGGCAGCAACGCTTCGTATGGCAGACACAACATTCGAGATGCTCTCCGATTTCAATAGGTATCCTGCAACTCCCAGGTCGATAATCGCTTGCACAAATGCGCGTCTATTCTCAGCGGAGAACACTATAACTTTCGTGGAGGGCAGTTCGCAAAATTTCTTGACGGTGGTTCTCGGACCGTCTGACCCGGGAAGGTGCAGGTCGAGCAACACAATGTCGGCAGCACTTTCCTTTACCAGACTCAGACCGGTTTGGGCATCAGATGCCTGAGCGACGACTTGAATTCCGGCTTCTTGGGACAGAGCGCTGGCCAAGCCGGCGAGCGTTGCTTCGTGGTCTTCGACAATAGCTACTTTGATTTCCGGGTCCATAGTCCTTTCCGAAAATGACACACCGATCTAGATTTACCCCTCATCGAGGCGGCATTAATCATGGGGCGGATAACAGCGTGTTTGACCAGGAGTGGTTAAGTTTCACCCGCTTCCCTTGCCAGCCTGGCAAAGGCGGTTGGGCAGGCAATAACAGTGAGTTCTTGACGCTCAATTTGAAGATTTGCTGCGAGCTGCTCGAGAGGGCTAGCGCCGTTCCAATGCGGATTTTACAGTTTTTCAGGAATATTCCCGTATGCATTTTTTGTCCAGCGGGATATCATTGCAACGCAATTTTTCTGAGGTTTTGAAGGAGCCGACTATGGAAACAAAATCAACCACAAACAAAAGGGCGCTAGCCATGCTTACAGCGGCTGCATTGACAGGAATGCTCACCGGTTGTGCCGGAGGCGAACAGGCTACGACGACCACAACTACCGAATCGACAACTACGACGACGGAGTCGACTACCGAAGCCAAACCTGCCGAAGGCGAAGCGAAGCCAGCCGAAGGTGAAGCAAAGCCAGCCGAAGGTGAGACCAAGAGCGACGCGGGTACGCCCGCAGATGCGACCGCAAAAGCCGAGAACAACGAATGCGCAGGCAAGAATTCATGCAAAGGCAAAGGTGGTTGTACCTCCTCTGACAACGGATGCAAAGGAAAGAATTCTTGTAAAGGCAAAGGCGGTTGCAAACACGGCTAAACGCCACTCGTCTATCGAAGGATCGGCATTCGCCGATCCTTCTTTTCCTCCAACTGTCCTGGTATCACCCACATGCCTGCCAATCGCTTCAACGGATACAGCGACCTAGGAATCGGCATAGGTCTGCGAATTCCGCACTATGCCCACATCCTGACGAACCAGCCAGGTATCGACTGGTTCGAAATAATTTCCGAGAATTTCATGGTTGGCGGAGGGCGACCTCTGGAGATTCTCGATGCAGTATTGGAGCGCTATCCAGTAATACAGCACGGAGTGTCTCTCTACTTCGGGTCGCTCGATCCTTTCGATAAGAGTCAGCTTGAAAGTCTAAAGCGCCTTACTCTTCGCACGAAAACACCCTTCGTGTCCGATCATTTATGTTGGGGCAGCTTCGGTGGTGCAGTCTCGCACGACCTTCTCCCTTTGCCGTACACGAAAGAGGCGGTCAATAACACCGCCGACAGAATTCGGTATGTGCAAGACTTTCTATCACTACCCGTGGCGGTCGAAAATGTAAGCAGCTATCTCGAGTATACAGATTCAACGATGACGGAATGGCAATTCCTGTCAGCGGTCGCAGAGAAGGCTGATTGCGGCATCTTGCTGGACGTCAATAATGTGTTCGTCTCGTCCCGAAATCATGATTTTGATCCCTACGCTTATCTCGACAACATTCCTCTTCAACGGACAGCCCAGATCCACCTGGCCGGACACAGCGAGCGCGATGGTTACTTGCTCGATACACATGATAATTTCGTCAAAGAGGAGGTCTGGCAGCTATACAGGCATGTCGTTGGAATCATCGGTCCGACGAATACTCTTCTTGAGTGGGACGCACATATTCCCGACTTTGATGTAGTGCATAACGAAGCACGGAAGGCAAAGGCGATTATAACCGAGGCATTTACCACAGCCTCAACTGATAGTTAAACTGATTGGAGTGAGTAACCATATATGGTGCCAAGTTTGGAAGCTGGATATCGCTACAGACCTTGATATACTAACCTGTTCGTTCCTGCAGAGACTTCGTTAGATTTTGTGTTCTAGTTAAACGCGCTGCGAGAGTAATCGTATATGGTGTCAATTACAAATGCCGAGGATAACGTTGGGCACTCCCTGGGAGAGCTGCAGTCTTTCATATGGCAGGCAATCTCCAGACCACTTGCCGACGACTTCGTCATGCAAGAGCGCTGGATTGACGGAAGTGATCTGTCCGTCAAATCGGAGGAGTTTGTCCAAAGCAACTCTCGATTGACCAGTTTCGAGCGTCTGGAAATATACAACCAGCAGTACTGGTATCGCCTCTTAGATTGCCTCGAGGACGACTTTCCCGGGTTGAGCGCGGTGTTAGGGCGAGAGCGATTCGAACAGCTTTCGATCGAATATTTGAAATCGTATCCGTCGATGTCCTTTACCTTAAGAGATATTGGGCGAGAACTTCTTGGTTTTATCCTGAGTCATCCTGCTCTGGTGGAACCTCATTTTGATTTGTCCTGCCAGATGGTTCGGTTTGAATGGGCACAAATCGTGGCGTTCGATGGTCCTGCCCTCGAGCCTATCGCTCAAGACTATATATTGAAGGTGCCACCGCATCAATTGCGCGTTTGTTTACAGCCGTACATAACCCTTCTTGAGCTTGAATTCTCACTGGACGAGTACTCGAATGCGTTAAAACGGCATCAAAGAGAGCATGGAGAAGCTGCGGGCGAAAGGCGATGCTGTTCGGCTGAAGTTGCTGAACAGCCACCGTGGCCGGTGCCGGATAGATTGTTCCTGGTTGTGCATCGGCACGATAATATTGTTTTCTTTAAGCGGCTCGAGCCGGCTGCCTTCGAGCTTCTCTCCGCACTGTCCGAGGGGCAACCGCTTACCGACGCGCTCTCATGTGCGGTATCGTATCTGGAGAATGCCGGACAAAGTACCGATGACCTGACAGAGAGTGTGCAAAATTGGTTCAAGCTCTGGATTCGGCTGAACTGGTTGTGCAAATTGGATAGTGCCGATTTACCAACTTGTCTTTCCGCGACGAAAGTGGGCTAGCGTGTCGTAGTGATTTCGTTAGTCCGTGGGGTAAATTACATCCAGGCATGATGGATGTGGCTTAAAAGGTGACGGACGAGCATTCCGCGTTAGAGATTTGCGATGAATATGTCGCAAACCCAAAAGCCAGAGGGCGGGCTCTCTGACGCAATGGGTCTTCGACGAGAAATATTGCGATTGTGGAAAAGCCTTGCTCACTCCGTTGCCCGATTCGGCGAAGGAAGAGACGCCATTCTGCTTCACTTGCGGGAAGCGCAAGGCTGGCTGGCGAGCTGGTTCTTTAACACAGTGGATCTTTCGGCAGGAACAATGTAGTTGTGCTCAATCTGACCTCGTCGAAATGGACTGCAATGCGGTGGAGGTAAACGTTTTGCCTCGAAACTCCGCAAGTGAGCTGTCGCTGTTTGATTGTATCTAGTGCGGAATGCTGCTAAGCGCTGAGATCGGCACTGTCAAATGAATGTCCTTGGGACCGGTATCCGTACTCATCAACTTTGGAATGAATACGTCGGCTGCTGGATCGAGTTTATGACCCTGGACACTTATGTAACCGCGTGCCTCTTGGCCAGTCATGATTGCACGAACAGGAAATTTGACTTCCGCAACCTGGTCCGGCTGTCCGATCATGCGAACGATCGCTTTTGTCGTGCTGGGTAGGGAAAGCTCCTGGGATGTGCCGTTTCGCAACACGACATTTAGTCTGACGCCTTTTGGTTTTACATTTATGCCGGTCAACTCGAGATTGACGATTGGTGAGACAGGCGTCACTTCGGCCGAATTGAAGGCGGCCTGCGCGGCTGCTGGAAGTCCCGACGGGGAGGAGTATCCGGCCTTTGCTGATTCAGAGCCAAGTGCCGTAGCTTGAGGTGTCAGGGAGGCGATCCTGGGAGCGCTTTGAGCCGCGCCGTTGTTGAGTCCTCTCAATCCGAGCGTATCCTGCGATTCTGCAGCTGGGACGATTGAAGGCGTCTCACTTGATGCTTGCGGTTCCAGCGCTGCACTGTTGGTAGTGTCAGTCCGATTGCTCGGCGATTTGTTGGAGCGGGATTTGCTGGCTTTCATTTTCTTGGATTGACCTTTCGACGGTCTGGAAAGAACTGATTCACGCAACTCTTGCAGCTCTTTTCGAGTGTTTTCCAGTTGCGACATGAGCGCTCTGTTCTGCGCTTCCAGGCTGTCTAGTCGCTGTGTTTCGGCGGCCGGCACCGTGGCGAGGGCGGTCATGGACGAAGGTGAATTGGTATCGCCCAGGGCTGATGTCGCCGTGGCGGCAGCTTGGGATGCAGCGTCGACACTTGTCGGGAGCTGACCGGCGAAGCCGCTTTTGATACCCTGCGAAGGGATCTGACCTGCAGCAGCGAGTCCGGTGTTAAGCGCGGCTGCTTTGTCCGATGCGATTGCTGTCCGAGCCGTCGCGGGTTTGGTTGTTAACGGCTTTTGGGCCTCTTTCTTGGCCGTATTGATTGGCGTCGGTTTGGCAGCTGCCTTAGCTGCCGAAGCTTTACCGGATGCAATCGTGGCTGTAGTCGATTTTTTTGCGATTTCAATCGGCTTTTTCGACACTGAATCTGGTTTCTTGGCTGCGGCTTGCTGTTTTGCTACGTGGTCTTTAAATGCTTTGTAGGCCTTGTCCAGGTCTTCCTGTTTAACCCTGGCCAGTCCTTGATTGATCAATTGTGGTGCGTTGCTTAGAATCTGAGGCGCCTGGCTGGCGAGCGCTGCGACCTGACCCGGATCCATTCCGAGTGACCGAGCGATTCCTGTGAGGGCCTGTGGCGAGAGGGACTGTGCCTGCGCCAGTAGAACAGACAGCTGCGCCGGTGCCACCGGTGGTGCACCGACGGGCGTTTCCGCTGCTGCTGAAAATGATGGGGCCGAGTTGAATGATGATTGTCCGATGGGCGGCGCCAGCGGAGGCTCGACCTCTGCTACCTTCAGAATGCTTTCGGAGCCGCGAGTTGGCGCGCTCAGGATTGAATCGCCCAACGCATCGCTGGAGTTGGTGGATGTTCTCGCTAAAGCGGCAGAATCACCAAGGACGCCCTCGAGAGCGCTGGCACTTAACCCTTTCGGCAACGAGGACTCTGTTTCGGACGAAGAAGTAGGCAATGAGCCAGTTACGTTTTCACCGCCCTCTGACAGAAGCTTCGAGATATCATTCGGGGAGGTTGCTCCTTTGAATGACTTTTTCTTCGAGGAGGTACCACTGCCGGTGGTTGCAAGCAGCTTCTGAATGTCTTTGCTCGTGATCATTTTGTTGGGCATGTTCGCCATCTTCGGCAGATCAGGTAGGTCGCCGAGGGCAGAACCCAGACCTGCACTGGAGCTGTCTTTCTTTCTCGCTCCTATGTTCTCGAGAACCGTGTCTTCTTGTTTTTGCAGCTCTTTCTTCTGGACAAGCATGTAGTTACGCAGATCGCCCAGGAATCCTGTCATGTTCGCGACTGGATCGGCTGTCGGGGTCTTGGCGTCGGGATGCTCCGGGAGGCTTGCCAGCGCAGGTCCTTCCGTATTTCTCGTCTGTGGAGTGCCAAACAATGAACTCATTGAGCCCAGCGCTGTTCCTGCAGCTGCACCGAGTGCTCCTGCTGTTGCGCTCGCTCCTTGATTATTCGTCATCTGAAGCGGTTCTGCCTGAGCTCTGAGGCCAATCTGCCCAATGGGACCACGCAAGGCCTGACCGGTGTCGACCGTGGCAAGCTTATCTGAAAGGAGTTTGACCTTCTGAGCAGCTATCAGGTTCTTCGGATCCTGACGGAGCACCTCCAGGTACAAATACTTAGCGTCCGGCAGATTGCCGAGGCGTTCTGCCAATTCTGCCTGATATGTTCTGAATTTTACGTCTCCCGGGCTCAGCGAAACGCTCTCGGCTGATTTAGCGTAGGCTTCTGATAGCGCTCCGTTCGAATCCAGAGTTTTGGCGGCCTCGAACATTTTTTGTGCTTCCTGGCGGGCAAGGGCCAGCTTGAAGGACTGTCGAGCTGCCGGAAGGTTGGGATGATTGGGCTCGACGCTCACTACGTTTCTGTAGCTCGCTTGCGCCGATTTGAGATCACCCGAGAGCTGATACGCCCGGGCTAAGCCCAGGTGGGAGTTGGCGTCTTTCGGCCGCATCGATACCTGACGTTGCCAGAGCTCTATAAGTGTCTGACCGGCAAGCTTGTCTTCTTGATTGAGGACCAGTGCCCGACTGAGATCTGCATTGGCGCCGACGACATCCTTCAATTTATATCTGACGATTCCGAGCTGTCGCAGCGCGACTGATGACTCAGAATCCTTCTCTAATGCCAGTTGATAATGACTCTTCGCGTCCTTGAGCTTGTGCTCTCTGAGTGCGATATTGCCTAAACCTATGTATGCCTGCGTTGAGTGGTCGACTTTGAGAGCCGATTCGTATTCGACACGAGCTTCCTTGAGCTTGCCTTGTGAGAAGAGTAGATCTCCGAGTTTTACTCGCGAGAGCGAATGGTGGGGCTCGATGCCGTGATGCCTCAATACTTGTTCCAGCGCATGCTTTGCTTCAGTATTGCCGCTATTGTACGAGAGCGCCAGGCGAGCTTGCTTTGCGCCTTCGACGTAATCCTCTGTGCGGATGTAATACTTGGCTCGGTCGAGGCTGATTTGCGATAGTTTGCTTGTCAGCGTCGTGTTGTGTGGATATGTCTTCTCGTAGCGTTCTAAGAGATCCTGAGCTTCTTGTAGTTTGCCTTCTTTGACGAGCGTGTCGGCTTGAGCTGACACATGACCTACGATGGCATTCTCGGCGCCGAGCTTGTTCGCGTGACTGTTTTCGGCGTGGCGAGCAAGAGACGTCACCCGTGCCGGATCGGCGTTGGTTTGTTGATAGTTGGAGCTGCCGGCTGCTGCCGAGCGCGGTATGCCTGCTCCCTGCGATAGAGCCGCGGCTGGGATGTCACCTGCCATACTGGCCGGCAACAGGCTTGGTGTCACAGGCGGTGGCGGTGGCATGAGGCCTGCTCGGCCGGCTGAATTGTCGTACGATGAAGGGTAGCTCGTTTGTTCGTTTGTCGCATACCCCGAGCTGTATCCTGATGGAAGACCAGCTTCTCGACCGGTGTTGTTGCTGTAATCGTAGCGCCGCGGTATCGAAGATGGTGGCACAACAATTTTCTTCGCGTGACTGAAATCTGCAGCGTGCGCGCTGCCTGGTGTCCACACCATGGGTGTTGAAAGCGCTATGGTCAGCGCCAGAGCTATTTTTGTGCTATCGAGAGAGCAATCTCTGCTGATTGTAACCGCAATTGAATTTTTTTTTGCCATCGCCACGACGAAGTCCTAGCCGTTGGGCCGATCCCAGTTGATGTGTAGGCGTGTTGACGCCGAGAATATTGTATTAGGGATTTATATACACACAAGGGGGAAAGTACGGGACGACGGGCAGTTTCGCTGAAAGGTGCACAGGCCGAGGCCTCGGCTGATTCTTTCCACTTCGTGAAACGACATGTTCAGCCAGAAAAGCCTTCCCGATATCGCAAGGCGGCTATGGATGTTCGTTTGTGCAATAACTGCCATGTTTGGAAGAAACCGCCGCTAGTTTTCCTCAAACATACTGTGATTCTTATCTTTCCTGTTGATTAAAGCTGATATTTGGTGACTATTTGTCTGTTGTGCCGGATGACTGGAGCGGATCGGCAATGATTATTGCGATGTTAAGCTGTCCTGGGTCACGATTGACGCGTCTAGTGTCTGCATGAGTTGGCTGTCGAGGCGGTCGGTACCCGGCAGTTCAACCATCCGCCGTCGCAAGAGTGTCGAGGGGCGACGTTGTAGAATGTAACACTGCTTTGATTTCATCGTATTCCTGTGGTTGCTCCGATAAGTTCTCTTGGAGCCGAAATCGGCTGAAACAGATTGTTTTCAAGCAAATCGCTTTGTAAAAGGTTGGCTGGTCGGCGGGCACATTTAGACCCTTTTGACCTACACTTGATTAGGTCTTCAACCCGTGCAAGGCGGGAGTCCAACGAATCAGGCATCACGAACAGCGGTTATGGAATCCGAAGCTCGGCAATACGAGTTGATTCGATAAGATGGGGAAAGCGGATAGAGAGGGCTCGCAGCTAATGTCAACCACAGTCAAAGATAAAGATACGGCTCTGGACGAACGGGTGGAGCATCTCGTCAGACAAGCTCGCCTTGCAGCCGCAGTTTTCACTCAATACAGCCAGGAGCAGGTCGATGCGATCGTCAAGGCGATGACCATCGCTGCCATCGACAACGCGGCGGTGCTTGCCCAGTCCGCCCATCTCGAGACTCGGATGGGTTGTACTGAAGACAAAATTCTGAAGAACTATGTTGCCTCCGAGTTCCTCTATCACCAAATTAAAGACAAGAAGACCGTTGGTGTCATTCGCGAATTTCCAGAAGACAATATGGTGGAAATTTCCGAGCCGATGGGTGTGATCCTGGCGCTAGCTCCAGTCACCAACCCGACCTCTACCGTGATCTTCAAGAGCATCGCATGCGCTAAAACGCGCAACTGTCTTATCTTTAGCCCACACCTCATGGCCGCTAACTCGAGCAATCTCGCCGCGAAGATTTTGTATGAGGCGGCGTTGGCTGCGGGAGCACCCAAGGGTTTCATCGGCTGGGTCGAAAAATCACCTCGATTGAGAAAAGAGACTGAGAGGATGATGGTTCATCCAGAGGTAGACCTGATCTGGGCTACCGGCGGCACGAACATGGTCAAGGCTGCGTACAGCTCGGGTAAACCGGCGCTGGGTGTCGGATCCGGCAATACACCTGTTTATGTTCATAAGAGCGCCAATATTGGCTCTGCGGCAATGGACATCATTATTTCAAAAACCTTCGATAACGGCACAGAGTGCCCGTCTGAGCAGACGCTCGTTGTGGATAGAGAAATCGCCGGCGACCTGATTGCCGAGTTCAAGCGACTTGGCTGTTATATCTGCACGCCGGAAGAGGTCGAGAAGGTAGCAGGCGCCGCTATCGACGAGAGGACTGGTGGCATGAACTACAAAATGGTCGGTCAACCAGCCAATCTGATTGCAGAACTCGCCGGCATCGACGTGCCACCTGAGACGAAGATATTGCTTTGCCCGCTCGAAGGTGAGTTGCGTTATCACAAGCTGGCAGTCGAAAAGCTAATGCCTGTGCTTGGTTACGTAGTTGTCGACTCTATTCAAAATGGCATCAATCGCGCTCTCGACATCAACTATGCTGGTGGTACCGGTCACACTGCTGGAGTCTTCAGCCAGGACGAAGATGTAATCGAGCAATTCGCTTTAGCTATCAATGCTGGACGCGTGATCGTCAACTGTCCGACTTCGATCGGCGGGCTCGGTGGAGTCTACAACAATCTCACCACCACCTTGAGTTTCGGTTGTGGAACCGGCGGCGGAAACATCACCTCGGACAATGTAAGCATCAAGAATTTGATGAATTACAAACGTGTTCCTCGCAGAAAGAATTACACTCTCACCTTCCAGACAACTAAGAACATCTACATCAATCCAGGTAGTATCGACCATCTCCGCGACTTAGAGACACGTAACGCTTTCATCATCACTTCGCGTTCTGCCGCCAGGCGTGGTCATCTGTCGATGGTAATGGAGCGTATGCCGGCGAATACTCGCGTTGATGTATTCAGCGACATTGGCACTGAGCCTGATTTTGCCGAGATTCAGAAAGCGGTGAATGTGATGAAAGTCAGTCAACCAGACACCATCATTGCCCTCGGCGGTGGAAGTGTGCTTGACGCAGCAAAGGTGATTCGGCTCCTATACGATTTCCCTGATTTGAAACATAGCGAGCTGTCAGTTAACTTCCTCGATTTCAGACATCGCATTATCGAGTTTCCGAAACATCAAAAGACGCAGCTCGTAGCGATTCCCACCACTTCAGGCACGGGGTCGGAAGTGACACCGTTCGCGGTGGTCAAGGACAAAGAGAGATCTCGCAAAGTATCGCTCGTGGATGAGATACTTCTGCCTAACGTGGCGATTATTGATGCCAACCTGACACGCAGTCTGCCTGTAGACATCACCCGGGACACTGCATTCGATGCCCTGACCCACGCCCTGGAAGCGCTGGTATCCACATTCTCGTCCGACTACACCGATGGTCTTGCACTTGAGGCGATGCGCTTGATATTCGAAGCTCTGCCTGAAGTGCTGAAGAAACCGAACGAGGTGATCTGGCGCCATAAGCTGCATAATGCGGCTTGTCTTGCTGGAATGGCTATAGGCAATGCCTCGGTCGGGCTTAACCACGCTCTGGCTCACAGTCTCGGTGCTCACTTTGATGTTCCGCACGGACGAGCAAACAGTGTATTTCTTTTGACT